>CAZNTI010000006.1:0-21106 GCA_964575885.1 uncultured Terricaulis sp. | reverse complement strand
CTCGACACTGCCGGCGCGCGCGAGCCAAAGGTACGACAAAACGGATCCAAGCAGGCCGATGACAAGCACCGGCTTGCGCCCGATGCGATCGCTGAGCCGTCCCCACGCCGGCGACGCGATGAGCTGTCCAAGCGAATAGGCGCCCATGGCGATGGTGGCGGTGGTCGGACTGGCCCCCAGCTCCAGCGCCAGGAAAGGGAAAATGGGCAAGAAAACGCCAAACCCAGTCATGCTGATCAGCACGACGCCGGTCAGCGCCATCAGGGATGCGTTTTGCGCCGTCATCGGCCACGCTTAGCCGAACCCAAACCAGGGCGCGCCCGCTAGCTTGACGCAGGCGCGCTTCAGGCGCTGGGCCGGATCGGCGCCGGCGCGGCCGGGTTGAGGTAGCGGCGTAGATCGGACCAGGGCAGGGTGACCTCCGCGCCGCCAAGCGCGTACGGGCCCCCGAAAGAGTAAGGCGGGAACAGAATGGTCAGCCCCTCTTCCGACACAAGCCAAAGATGGGGTTTGGTGGCGCTCTCGCGCACGTCGCGCTCCGACGGGCTGAACTCGTAGTCACTGAACTGGCCGGTGAGCGCCGCCATCGAGCGCTCGGTGAGGAAGTCCTGCCAGCCGGCATCGGCGCGGAACACGTCCGCGGCGGCCAGCGCGCGCCCCTCGCTCATCAACACTGTCACCGCCTTCGACGAATTGTTGCCGTGAGCGGCCCCGAGCGTGTCGGCGCTCATGTCGAAGCGGACCGAAATCAGCTCTGGCCCCGCATAGACGATGCGATAATCGACAACCTCATTGGTGATGTCTTCGAGCCTGAATTGCGGCTGCTGGGCCACCAGGTCGTTGAAGCGCTGGATCTCCGGGGTCTGACGGCCGTCGATGCGCGGAAACCGGATGTCACGGACGACCGCAGCCGGCGCTTCGTCCCCTAGCCCGGAATTGGAAGCGATCTCGGCAGTCACCGGCGTGGCGTCGACCAGCTCCATGCGCTGGAACACGTAGCCCCCCATCTCCTCGACCACGCTTTCGGCGTCGGCCAGACGGGCGCGGAATTCCTGCTCCAGGCATTGCTGCTGCTCGGGCGAGGGTTCGGCCTCGGGCTCGATGATGCCGCAGGCAATGCGCCGGGCTTCCCGCCAGCGATTCTGGTTTTCCACCAGCAGCTGAGCGCCAGCGTCGGACACGGACGCGGCTTCCGCCACCAGGGTCTGGCGCACCTCGGTGTCGAGCTGCGCCAATGCCTGATTTTGGCACAGATGCTGTGCAAACTCGCCCCGCCCCTCGGCGCAAATATCGAGCGCTTCCGCCACCCGCTCAGCGGAGCTGAGATCGGTCTTGGCGCCGCTGGCGCGATCCCCGCAGGCCGCAAGCGACAACGCCAGCGTGAGGGCGCCGATCAGCTTTGCACCGCACGTTGTCATGGGTCCCGCTGCCTCCACGCGCGTCTCGATACGGTGTGCCACACTATCCAGGCGGCGTCACGGCCTGTCGCCTGAAACAAGGCGCGATGACGCCACTGTCGCGGCGACCTACAACGGCGCGATGACCGCTTCCGCCAGCTATCGCCCAGCCCCCTTGTTCGCAAGACTCGGGCCGGAATTCGCCGATCCCGTGACGCCGGCGCGATTTCCCCGGACGTCGCGGCGTTGGCGCAATCAAAGCTGGGCCGAGCGCGTCGGCCTTGGCGGCCTGAGCGCCGATGCGTGGGAAGCGCACTTTGCGCACTTCGAACCTTTGCCCGACAACATGCAGTCGCCGTTGGCGATGCGGTATCATGGACATCAGTTCAGAACGTACAATCCAGACCTCGGCGACGGTCGCGGATTTTTGTTTGCCCAGTTGCGCGACGGCGAGGGACGCCTGCTGGATCTGGCCACCAAGGGCTCAGGCCAAACGCCCTACTCCCGCTTTGGCGACGGGCGGCTCACGCTTAAGGGCGGCGTGCGCGAAGTGCTGGCGGCGGAAATGCTGGAGACGCTTGGCGTCAACACCTCGAAGGCATTCTCGCTGTTCGAGACCGGCGAACAACTCGTCCGCAACGATGAGCCCTCGCCAACCCGCGCCGCGGTGCTGGTGCGGCTTTCACACAGCCATATCCGCTTCGGCACTTTCCAACGGCTGGCCTATCTTGAACGCCCCGAACTGATGCACACGCTCATCGAGCATTGCGTTGAAGCCTACTATCCCGAGTTGAAGGAGGCGCCCGGCGAGACGCGCGCCAGCGGGCTGCTTGAACGCGTGGTGGGCGCGAGCGCCAGGCTCGCGGCGAGCTGGATGGCGGCCGGCTTCGTGCATGGCGTTTTGAACACCGACAATCTCACCATCACCGGCGAGAGCTTCGACTACGGGCCTTGGCGCTTTGCGCCAACCAGCGATCCCTCCTTCACCGCAGCGTATTTCGATGAATCAGGGCTCTATGCGTTCGGCCGCCAGCCAGAAGCCGTCGGCTGGGCGCTCGCGCAATTGGCGGGAGCGCTCAGCCTAGTATGCCCGGTCGAGCCGCTGCAGGCTGCGTTGAAGAGCTACGCCGGCGCCTATCAGGAAGGATTGCGCGAGGGCATGTTCGCGCGCCTGCATCTTGAGCCGGGCGCGCTTGGCGAAGACCTCCTCTTCCTCGAGTCGCTATTCGATTGGCTGACCCAATCTCAGGCCAGCTGGGATCAATTCTTTCATGACTGGATCGGCGGCGAGGCAAGCGCAGCGCGCGCCGGCCGCGGGCCCCAGGCTGCACTCTACGCGCAGCCGGGCTTCGCTCCGGTGCGCCGGGCGATGGCGGCGCGCACGCGCGGCGACGCTCCCGCCTTGCTCGCGGACCCGTACTTTGCCCGCGCGGCGCCGGTGACGATGCTCATCGACGAAGTTGAACGGGTGTGGAGCGATATCGCCCAGAACGACGATTGGTCGGCGTTCGACGCCAAAATCGCCGAGGTGCGCGCGATGGGCGCGGCCCTCAACGGCGCTAAGCGTGTGGAACAAAGCCTTCCTTATGCATGACACGGGCGACGTCGAGACCGGCGCGCACCTGGATCTCGTCGTTGGCGCGGTCCTGCGGGCTCAACTCGGACCAGGGCACAATCTTGTCATGGGCCATGAGGTCGTTGTTGCGCTTTTCGCCCGGCGCCGTGGGCCGCCATCCCGACATCAACCGCTCGGCCATCCAGCGATCGTGCTCGCGCATCGCCATGCGTTCGATCAGCTCCGGTGGGACTGTTGGGTCAGGGTTGCCGGTTTCGCCCTTGGCGGCGGGGCGCCAGCCGGCGTCCCAGGCCTTGCATAGGGCGCTGTCGGAGGCGGCGCGGTTGGCGGCGCGATAGGTCTCAAGCACGTCGGACCAGTCGCGGGTGGCGGCTTGAAGCTCGCGCATGCTCATGGGCTCACGTTGGCCCAGGCCCTTGTTGTAGTGTTCGTGCGCAATAGCGGCGCCGCGATCCAGCGCACCGTCCAGAATCCGCTTCCTGGTGGCCGTGAGCTGGTGGGCCCCATAGGCCTGCAGGTATGCGTCGAGTTCTTCGGTTTCGTCGCCCTTTGCATATTGCTGAGAGAATTCCGACTGGCTGGTTTCGTACATGTAGATGGGCGCCGGCCAGCGCAGATTGGTGTTGAAGGCCCGCTTGAGCGCGATCGCCAGATGGATATTGCCGGGCTCCGACCCAGTGGAGACGACCGCCGCCGTTGGTTTGCCGCGTTCGGCCTCGACCATGTCGAGCACCTCGGGGCCGACGGAGTTCGTGTTCCAGTCGAAGGGCAGGAACGCAATGTCCGGGGTCCAGATCTGGGGGTGCGCGAAGGCTTCGCGATGGCGGGCGCGGAAACCCGCTTCGGCGGCGTCGCGATCGGGGGCCAGCACGGTCAGCCGCGGCGGCGCGTACCGCGCCGACCAGAGGCTCATCAGGATGCGCGTGGCCAGCGCTTCCGCGCTCTGATCAAAACCGAAGAACACGATATGCACGCGGTCCTGGCCGAGCTGCTGGGCCAAAGCGAGCAGCGTCTGGCTTTCCTGCTGCACCAGCGCGCGCGCCGCCATTTCCTCCAGTGAAAACGGCTTTGAGTCCACCGCCGGCTTTTGATCGCCCTGCTTACGCATCTGCGCCGATCGCATTTCGCGCGCCTCCTTAAGCAGCATCGGCGAGCGGGTAGCGACGTGAACGCCGATTGGGGGCTTGCGCCGCGCTCTGCCGACGAGCCGGCGCACTGCCGCTTCGATCTGCAAATTCGCAGTGTCGTTGGGTTCAAACGCGACCACGTGCGAAGCGTAGTCGGCGCGCGCCGTGCGCAGGGTCTCGATCTGAGTGGCGTCGCCCTCCAGCACGATGACGCCCCGGCGCCGAAGCCCCAGCGCAGTCTCCGCCGGCAAGCCCTGTGCAAGCAGGATCACCGAGTCCTTGAACTTGCGGCAATCGAGCGCGAGCGAGAGCGCCGCCGGGCTGTCGCCGGCGATGACGACATGATGGGCTGCGCCGAGATTGAAGATGCGCGCCAATGAGCGGCCGAGCTGCCCCGAGAAAGCGAACAGCAAGCCCACGACCGGCGTCGCGATCGCTGCAAAGCGGACGATCTGCAGCGTCAGGTGCTCGGCGTCGAAATAGGCGTCCCACATGCCGACAGCGCTGACCGTCAGGTAGAGCGCTTCAAGCCAGCCGCGATCCTGCCAGTAGTAGAGGCCCCCGCCGATCCAGACCGCCGTGAGCAGAATGACGACGCCCCAGCGAAACGACGCCGCGCGGGTGTGCGAGAGCGCAGTCAGGCCAGCCGCCGCTTCCGACCACAGATTAGAATATTTCTGCGCCATAACAGCGCCTCCCCGAGCCCAGCTTTCTATCTGAGGCGTGCGGCCAGGCAAAGTCCAGCGGCACAGGCGCCCGTAACGCGGTTGCAGCGCCGCCGGCTTTTGCCTAGCTCTGCGCAGACAAGGCTCCGTAGCTCAGCTGGATAGAGCTGCTCCGTCCTAAGGAGAGGGTCGGGGGTTCGAATCCCTCCGGGGCCGCCAGCCTCAAGGCGTATCCGTCGCCGGCCGGGGGCGTGGCGGCGTCAAAACCCTGCGATCCATATCCGCTGGCCGAGCGGGAAGCGCCCCGGTTTGACGAAGCGAAGCGTGGGTCGCATTTAGCGGATGTCGCTTGGGCGTACATGGAGGTGGCCATGCGGATCGCAATCGCGCTCTGTTTGGCGCTGGCGTCGTTTGCGTGCGGACCGCAGCTGGGCGGGTTGGAGAAGGGCGAGCGCGGGCGCGTCGTCGCCGCCTATAACGGCGACACGCTCGAACTAGATACCGGCTTGCGCGCCTTCCTCGCCGAGGTCGACGCGCCACGTGGCGAAGCCGCCTACGCAGCGCAGGCGCAAGGCGAACTTGAAGCGCTGGCGCTACACCGCGAAGTGCGGCTGGCCTATGGCGGCGAGCGGCGCTGGGTGGCGCGGCCGCGCGAAGGTCAAACCGAAGCGCCGCCCGAGGCCGCCATTGCGCACGTGTTCGTGAAAAGCGAGGGCGGACGCTGGTTCTGGCTGCAACACGAGATGGTGAGCCGCGGCGCGGCTTTCGTGCGGCCGCGGGGTGGCAACCACGCGCGAAGCGCCGCGCTTGCCGAGGTCGAGGCGCGCGCACGCGCCGGCGACGCGGGGCTTTGGGCTGAGCGCAGCTATCGCGTACTCAACGCCGGGCAAGCCGCCGACGCGGCGATCGCGTTCGGGGACTCGTGTCTGCGGGGGTTGGCCCCCTATCGGCTCGTCGAGGGCCGGATCGGCGCCGCGCAGATATTCGACACACGCGCCGCATTACCGCTTGAAGCTGCGGGCGAAGCGCCGTTCGCACTGGTGGTGTTCGGTGACAGCTTCGAAGCCTGGAGCGAACCGCCGCTCGCATCGCTCAACGGCGCCCGAGTCCGGGTGCGCGGCGCGCTCGGCACCTATCGGGGCGAACCTCAACTGTGCTTGGAACATGCAAGCCAGCTTGAGGTGTTGCGGCAATAGGCTACCCGACGTATCCCGCTGCGATCGGATCGGCCACGCGCGCCAACAACGCCCGTTTCAGCTTTTCGAGCGCCGCGCCCTCGATCTGGCGCACCCGTTCCTTGGATATGCCAAGGCACTCGCCCAGCGATTCGAGCGTGACCGCCTCATCTTCGAGCTTGCGCTTGCGCAGGATGAGTTGCTCGCGTTCGGACAGATCAGCCAACGCATCGCGCACCAGCCGGGCGCGTGCGGCGCCATCATGGGCGTCCGCGATCAGCGCTTCAGGGCCGTCGCTGTCGTCGGTGAGAAAATCCTGCCACTCGCCTTCGCCCTCCTCGCTCAGAGGCGCATTGAGCGAGCGGTCGGGCGCGGCCATACGCGCCGCCATGGCGTCGACGTCGTGTTCCGGCACCCCCAGCGTACGCGCTATAGATGCGCGCGTTTCCGGCGACAGTGCGCCATCGCTGATGTCGCCGATGCGCGCGCGCAGCCGGCGCAAGTTGAAAAACAGCGCCTTTTGGGCCGAGGTGGTCCCGGTTCGTACGATTGACCAGTTGCGCAGGACGAAATCCTGCATCGAGGAGCGTATCCACCAGGTGGCGTAGGTCGAGAAACGCACTTCGCGCTCGGGCTCGAAACGGGCGGCGGCCTGCATGAGCCCGACATTGCCCTCCTGGACCAGATCGCTCATCGGCAAGCCGTAGTGGCGAAAGCGGGTCGCCATCGCCACCACCAGGCGCAGATAGGCGGTGGTCAATTCGTGAAGTGCGGCCTCATCGCCGCGATTACGCCAGCGCTGCGCCAGCTCCCGTTCGTGTTGGGCCTCCAACAAGGGCGCGCGCATCGCGCTGCGCACATACGCCTGCGCCCCACGCCGCAACTCAGAGGTCTCGTTCAGCGCCATCGCTTTCCACTACGCGCGGCGCGGCAAGCGGTTCTCGACAGGAGGTCACTTTCCGACAAAACGCGTTCACGAACGCGTGATCGGCTGAACCAACCTTAACCCACGCTAAAGTTGACGCCCGATCTCCCAATGGTAGCCGAAGGGGTCGGCGATCCTCCCTACCCGCCAGCCGTGACCTTCGTGCACCGCGGCCACCTCCAGCGCACCGGCGCTCAGCGCCTGCGCAAACGCCGCGTCGGGGTCAGGGGTGGTCAAAAGCATCCGAATCGGGCCGCTGGCGGGCTGCGCTTCGGGCTCTTCCTGCAGCCAGAACTGAGCATCGCCGATGGTCAGCTGGGCGACCAGCACCCGACCGTCTTCCTCCAGCCGGTGCAGCACAGTGGCGCCGAACGCAGCGCAATAGAATGCGACCGCACCTGCGCCCTCCGGCACCGCAAGCCACGGCGATATTTTGATGTTAGCCATGTTGCGCTTGTCTCATGAAAGCACCCTTTGCGTCAGCTGGCGTCGCGGCGTCCTGACAGAAATCGTATAACGGCCGCATCGCGAGTGCGCGCGATGGCTTCGTCGTAAGCGGCGCGCGCTTCAGCCGGCCGCCCAAGCCGCGCCAGCAGGTCGGCGCGCAGCGCCCAATAGGGTTGGTAGCTTCTGAGCGCTCCCGAATCGAGAGCGGCGAGAGCCGCCAGGCCCGCTTCGCCGCCATCACGCCGCGCCACCGCCGCGGCGCGGTTTAGTCCGACTGCGGGCGACGAAGTGAACGCCGACAGCCCTTCGTAGAGCATGACGACAGCGTCCCAATCGACAGCGCCTTGCCAGCGGCGCGCCGCGTGCGCGGACTGAATAGCGGCCTCAAGTTGATAGCGCCCAATGCGACCCGCCGCCGCCGCACGCCGCAAAAGCGCTTCAGCTTCGCCCTGCATGGCCGCATTCCAGAGCGCTACGTCCTGCGCTTCCAAGGGCACGAACCGACTATCGACGCAGCGCGCGGCGCGGCGCGCCTCCAGATGCAGCATGAGCGAGAGCAGCCCCAATGCCTCTGGTTCCTCCGGCAATTGCGCCGCCAGCACCTGCGCCAACCAGATCGCCTCCTCGCCGAGACGGGCGCGCGCCAAATCGGCGCCGTCGGCGTCGGACCAGGCTTCGGCATAGGCGGCGTAAATCGCGCCCAGCACATCTCCGAGTCGCGCCGTCCAGAGTTCCGGCGGCGGCGTTTCAAACGGCACCCGGGCCTCCATTATGCGCCGCTTCGCACGCACCAGCCGCTGACCCATGGCGGCCGGCGCCACCATGAACGCGGCGGCGATCCGCTCGGCCGACAGACCCAGCACCGTCTGCAACATAAGCGGCGTGCGCGCCGCCGGTTCGATGTCGGGGTGCGCGCACGCAAACAACAGATCCAGGCGACGATCGGGACCCGCCTGCGCCGTCTCACCAAGCTCTTCAGCGGCCAGAGTAAGCGCTGACTCCGCATCCATCGCGGTGCGCGCACGCCGGCTCCCGTCAATGAGTTTGCGCTTGGCGGCCGCGATCAACCAGGCCTCGGGATTGTCTGGCGCGCCGCTCAGCGGCCACGCCTTCAGCGCGGCCGCAAACGCCTCTCCCAACGCATCCTCAGCGGCGGCGACATCGCGCGAGCGCGCCGCGAGCAGAGCCAGCAGACGCCCGTAGCTCTCGCGTGCGACGCGTTCGGCGATGCGCGCTGCGTTCACCGCACCATGACGGGCCTAATCTCGACCCCGCCGCCATGCATCATGGCTGGGCACTTTCTGGCCCAATTGAGCGCCTCAGCTTCGTCGCCGCACTCGACAAGATAATAACCGCCCAGGCTTTCCTTGGTGTCGACGAACGGGCCGTCAGCCACGTGCGCGCCGCCTTGCCCGCGCACGCTCTTCGCCGTGTCCACCGGTTGCAGCTCATCGCCCGAGACATAGACGCCCGCAGCTTTGAGAGCATCGGTGTAGGCAAAGTAAGCGGCCATGATCTCCGCAGCGCGCTCGGGCGTGATTTCGGCCCAATCGGATTCCTTGCCGTAGATCAAAATCAGATACCGCATCATCTTGGCTCCTGCTTCGCGGGGATTGAGCGCCCGCATCGCCATGACGCGCGAACCCGCCCCATTTCGACAGGCTCAGGCCGCCGCCCTCGACGCGGCCCTCAGCAAGCCCAGCTGCAGCAGGCTTTCGGCGGCGGCTACCAGCGATTCCTCGCGCGGGCGCGGCGCCCATCCCAGCACGGTCTGGGCTTTGTGGCTGGTGGCGTTTTTGTACTTGCCCAGCTCGGGCACGATCTGCGCCACCGCCGGGTCGCCCTTGGCGGCGAGGCGGATCATCCAATTGGGCAGCTGCATCGTCGGCACGCGCCGCGCCGCCGCCCCGAGACGCGTTTTGAGCACCCGAGCGATCTCCTGCACGCTCATGAAATCGCCGCTGAGGGCCAGGAAGCGTTCGCCCTTGGCGGCGGGATTGGTCATCGCGCGGAGGTGCAGGTCGGCAACGTCGCGGACATCCACGGCGCCGAACATCATGTTCGGGCAACCGGGCATCGCACCGTCCATCAGGCGCTGCACCAGCAGGATCGAGGTCGAATAATCGGGGCCCAACACCGGCCCGAATACACCCACAGGATTGACCACCGACAATTCAAGCGCACCCCCCTCCCGCTCCACGAAATTCCAGGCGGCGCGCTCGGCCAGCGTCTTGGACTTCACGTACGCGCGAACATCGTCACCGTCGGGATTGGTCCAGTTGGCTTCGGTAAACGGCTCACGCTGCGGAGCCTGCCCGTAGCCGATGGCGGCGAAGGACGAGGTCAGCACCACGCGCTTCACGCCTGCGTCGCGGGCCGCGCGCAGCACCCGCAAAGCGCCCTCGCGCGCGGGCACGATCACCTCGTTCTCATTCTTGGGCGCGCTTGGGGGAAACGGCGACGCGACGTGCAGCACGTAGGCGCAATCGCGCACCGCCTCCGGCCAACCCGCATCGGAGGTCAAGTCCGCGGCGGCGAACGAAAGCACATCGCCTGGTTCGGCCCCGCCCTGCTTCAACATCGCACGTACGTCGGATTCGCGGCTTAGCGCGCGTACCGTGGTGCGGACCCGGTAGCCGGCAGCGAGCAGCTGAATGATGCAATGGGCGCCGACAAAGCCTGTGCCGCCGGTGACGAGTACTAGTTCTGCGGCCATGCGGGCCCTCTCTACTAGCTCGGCGCGGGGACGATCGACGCCGCGAGCGCATCGAACGCGGCCCAGAATTGCGCACGCAATTCGTCGCGTTCCATGAGGATTTCGTGCTTGGCGCCCTCGATCACCAAGAAAGTCGCCATTGGCAATTGCTCTGCGACCAGGCGCTGGCTTGCATTGTCGACCAGCGCCTCTTCGCTGGCGCTCGCCACCAGGATCGGGATGCGCACATTCGCCAGCGCTCCCGGCTGGTGGAAGCCCTCGATCGCGTCCGCCGCGGCGGCGATCCAACCAATTGTCGGGCCCGCCAGGGCAAGCCGGGGTTCGTTTGCAATCAAATCCTGGCAGCGCGCGTGGCGGACCTCGTCGTGGGTGACGGGATTGCGCTTGAACGGTTCGCGCACCCAGCGACGCCTGACGCTTGGTGCGAACTGGCCGCCAGCGCCAACCGCGGCCAGGAACCGGATCAGCGACTTGGTGCTCTTGCGAAGATTGAGGATGCCCCACATCGGCGCGCTGAACGCGGCAGCGTCGAGTTCGATGCGACGGGTCTGTAGCGCGCGCAGTACGATCGCGCCGCCCATGGAGTGCGCAAGTGCGATGTGCGGACGCGGCAGCTGCTCGGCGTTAAGCCTGAGAGCGGTGCCCAGATCGTTCACCGGGTCGTCCAGAGTGACGAAATGGCCCTTCTGGGGATTGTCGACCTCGCGCCCCGACAGACCCTGGCCGCGCCAATCAATGCAGAACACCGCAAAGCCGCGCGCCTGCAGCTCACCGATCACTTCGAAGTACTTTTCTATGAACTCGGTGCGGCCGGGGGCGACAATCACGGTTCCGCGCGGCGGCTGGCGCAGCGAGGGCGCGGTAAGCGTGCGGACCTTCACGCCGCCGCGCCCCTCAAGCCAATGCTCCTCCGCGCCGCTGGGAATTTCGTTACCGGGAACGCAAACGAGCGACATTCCAGTGTCGGCCCTCAGCCGCGCAGCTTCGCCATGACGCTCTGCAGCTGCATGGCGACGCCCATGTCACCTTCGACCTTGAGCTTGCCTTGCATGAACGCCGCAGTGGGGTCGAGCGCCCCTTGGGCCATGGCCACGAAATCTTCGAGCTTCACTTTAATGGTGGTGTCGGCTGCCTCGTCATCGGCGGACACCTTGCCGGCAGCGCCATCCAGGAAAATCTTCCCTGCATCGCCAAAGTCGAACTTCACCTTCTTGCCCGGCACGGTGACACTGGCGCTGGAGAAGCGGTTGAGGATTTCATCGTACGTCATGGCCTTGCCTCCGAATTCAACCGACCGGCCCCCCTTACACACCAGCGCGCACGCCGCCGCAAGGGCGTGCGGATCTTAATCGGCCGCGGAGGGCGCCGCAGCGGCAGGCCGCGAAGGCTTGCGAAACTTCAACGTCATGCGATCGCTTTCGCCGATGGCTTCGTAGGGCGAGGTGTCGAAGGTCAGATCGTCCGGCGCGCCGAGCGGCGACGTACGCAGGGTTGGCGGCAGCGTCCATACGCCAAACGGATGGTCGCGGGTGTCGCGCGGATTTGCGTTTATGTCGCTGGCCGCGACGAAATCGAAACCGGCTTCCTGCGCTAGCGCGCGCACATAGGCCTCCTGGACGTAGCCCGAGCCTGCGAGCGGATCCTGCAGTCCAGTCGAGGCGGCGCGATGCTGCTCCACGCCGAGGCTCCCGCCGGGCTTAAGGGCCGTGAGGATTGCAGCGAACACGCGTTCGGCGACACCCTCCGACATGAGCGTGTGCACATTGTTGGCGAGAATCGCGAGGTCGACGCTGGCAGCCGGCGCCAAGCGCCCGTCTGAGATGGTTGTCTGATCGATCTCGCCGAAGAGATCGGGATCGGCGCCGAACCGCGCTTCCCAGGCCGCCAGGGTTTCCCGTTGCGCCAGCGAGGAGGCGTCCGGGTCGAAACTGGCGGCGATCAGACGACCTTCGTTGGCCGCCAGGTACGGCGCCAGGATGGCGGTGTACCAGCCGCGTCCTGGCAACACTTCGAGCACCGTCATTCCGGGCTCAAGCCCCCAGAACAGCAGCGTCTGCAGGGGGTGGCGCCACTGGTCACGCTCAGGCTCCAGCCGCCAGGCCCCGCCCACGGCCCAGGCCAGCGTCCCGCGGGCGGGTGCGTCCGCGACGTTCTGGCCGCCGCAGCCGGCCAGGCCGGCGGTTAACAACAGGGCGGCGCGGCGTCGGGTCAGATTAAGCATGCGCGATGCGCTACGCGCGAAGACGGCGGGTTGTCAAAATCGAAGCCCGCGCCGGCCATCGGTAAGAACACTTGAACCCGGAATGCGCCTACCCATGTGACGTCTGTGCAGCGCTTCAGAGAAGGCTGCGCACGTGGCGAACCCGCCGCCGAATGGGGTTGGACTCGCCCGTGTTTCCCTGCCTGAGGGCAAATGAATGTCGCTTACGAGGAGGACAATCATGGCGTCGAATGAATTGAACCCGCTTTATCGGACCCTGGTCGGCTTCGACCGCATTGCGAGCCTGATGGATCAGGCCGCGCGGCTTGACGGTGCGCCCGGCTACCCGCCGTTCAACATCGAGCAAGTCGGCGAGGATCAGTTCCGTATCGAGTTGGCCGTGGCAGGCTTCTCGCCGGACGATATCACCATTGAGTTCAAACAGAATTCGCTGATCGTAATAGGCCAGCGCAAACAAGCCGAGAATCAGCGCAATTATCTGCATCGCGGCATCGCGGAGCGCAGTTTTGAGCGCCGGTTTGGTCTCGCCGATCACGTTCGCGTCGTGGGCGCGAACCTGGAACATGGATTGTTGACCATCGAGTTGGTACGCGAGCTGCCGGAATTGCTGAAGCCGCGCAAAATCGAGATCAACGGCGTAACCGCGACCGCCTCCCGAGCGAAGGGCCGAGTGGTTGAGGTGGACGCCTCCAACAAGACAGAAGCGGCGTAAATACCCGCTTCCGCTCGCCGCGCGGCATTCCCCCCTCCCCCCGCGCCGCGCGGCGAGCACCCTCAAAAGCCCAACGAAAAGTGGCGCGCATCCGGCGGATGCGCGCCACTAGTCGCGTCCAGTCCTGCGACCGGCGTCTCAGATGAAATCGTCGATCGTGATCCTGCTGACGTTGGTGTCTTCGATCAGCAGCACGAGGTCCACGCCCGAGGTGTAGCCCGCAACGCCGTCGACATCGATGACAAGGAAATTCTGACCGGCGAACGAGCCGGTTGCGGCAGTGTAGAGCACGGCGCGGTTCGCCGTAAGCACGCCGCCCATCGCCGCCGTCAGGTCGGCGTCGAATGTCGCCGCATCGAGGTTTCCGCCCGCGAAAGTCGAGTAAGACGTAACCGCGACCGGGACATCGATGACATCGTGGCTGTTGAAGTTGGCGCCGCTGATGGTGTCAAAGCTGACGCCGCTGGAGTCCGCGCCGCTCAGATACACAAACTGATCGTCGCCGCCACCGCCCACGAGGGTATCGGCGCCGGCGCCGCCAACCAGGGTGTCGTCGCCAGCGCCACCGTCCAGGAAATCGTCGCCGCCATTGCCATAGATGGCGTCATCGCCGCCGCCGCCGGACAGCGTGTCGTTGCCGGCGTCAAACATCAACAGCGGGTTGTCATACTGATAGGAAAGCGGGTTCTCTCCAACTTCGCGGATCGAATGATCGCCGAGAATGAGGTCGTCGCCGCCGCCGCCATTGACCACATCGTCGCCGGTCCAGCCTGAGAGCAGGTTGTCGCCGCCGTTGCCAGTCAGCGTGTCGTCGTACTCAGAGCCCTCGGCGCCCTCAACGCTGCGCACCGTCACAGTCCCGCGGCCGATGTCTTGGGCAACGTTTTGGCTCGCCAGCGTGAAGGTCACGCCGCCGGTGTCGGTCCCGGTCGCATCCACACGGCCGCGGAAAGAGACCACGTCCACCCCTTGTCCGCCGACCACGACCACCCCATCGCCCGAGGGCAGCCAAATGGTGTCGTCGCCGGCGTTCGCGCGAATGTCGTCGGCGCCGCCATGGCTCCAGATCCAGTTCGCGTTATTGTTGCCGATCAAGGTGTCGGCGAAGACCGTGCCGGCCACGTTCTCGATGTTCACAAGCGTATCCCAACCGGCGCCGGTGTTCTGCGCCGTCCCCTGAATGCGCAGGTCGACATAGACCGCGTTGGGCGTAGCGAAGAAGCTCGCGCGGTCAGAGCCCGCGCCGCCGTCGAGATAATCGTCGCCGAGGCCGCCGCGAAGGAAATCGTCGCCGTCGCCGCCGAAGAGCCGGTCGTGCCCGACCACGCCAGCTTCGGTTTCGCTGGTCAGTTCGCCGAACAGGTTGTCGTTGCCAGCGCCGCCAAAGATCGTGTCGTCACCAGCGTTGCCGTAACCGAAATCGGTGCCGTCACCGAGCGTGATGGTGTCGTTGCCGAGACCGCCGCCGCCGAAATCGTCGCCGGCGCCGGTGTCGATGACGTCGTTTCCGCCTTGGCCGAACGCCTCGTCATTGCCTTCGAAGCCGGTGATCGTATCGTCGTCGGGCGTGCCGGGGAGAAAGTCATCCCCCGGGGTGCCGATAATCTCTGCCATGCGTTGCCTCCTCGATCAGCCCTTGCCCTAGGCGCTGCCTAGCAGCGTCCGCAGAGCCCGCAATCGCCATTCCGCTTCGTTCCACAAATGGACGCCAAGCGTTTTCCGGCTGCGAATTTTTTGTGTCTCGGCCCACCGCAACGGGTGCTTCGGCGCCGACCCGGCGTGCTATAGAGGGAAGATGTCCATTGAGCCCCCCACCCGCCGGCTCGCCGCAATCGTTGCGATTGATATCGCTGGCTATTCTTCTCTGACCGAGCGCGACGCGGGCCTCGCGGCCGCACAGGTCGCGCGCGTGCGTGCGGAGGCCGAAGCGGTGGCCGCCCGCCACGGCGGTCGCATCTTCAACACCGCCGGCGACGGCGTGATGCTTGAATTTCCGACCGCAAGCGCAGCCCTGACGGCGGCTGTCGAGCTCGCGCACGCCAAACTCGACGCGACGTTGCGCTTTGGCGTGCACCTCGGCGAGGTCGCCGCCGCCGACAATGGCGACTTGCTAGGTCATGGCGTCAACGTCGCCGCTCGATTGCAAAGCGAGGCGGGCCCAGGTGCGATCCTCGCCTCCCAAATCGTACGCGAAAGCGCCGCCCCGGAGCTTTCGGGCCTGCTGAGCGCGCGCGGCAAGATCCGCCTCGCCAAGATGCGCGAAACCATGAGTGTCTTCACCTACGCTCCGGCCGGGACAGCTGCTGCGCCCCGCGCCATGCAAGCGCCGGTGCTGGCCGTGCTGGCGTTCGACACGCCGACGCGCGATCGCGCTACGCGAACGCTATCGGACGGCATCTCCGAGGAAATTCTCTACGCGATTTCGCGCGCACCAGGCCTTAAGGTCATCGGCTCCACATCGAGCTTCGCATTCCGCGGCCGCGACAAACCCCGCGCCGCACGCGCCCTCAACGCCACCCATGTGCTCGACGGTTCGGTACGCCGCAATGGCGAGCAGGTGCGGGTCTCAGCGCACCTGGCGGAGGCCGAAGGCGGGGTCGTGCTTTGGTCGGAACGCTACGATCGCGACCTCGCCGACGCGTTCGCGCTTCAGGAAGAGATCGCGGCCGAAGTGGCGAAGGCGTTGACAATGGCGTTAGGCGAAGCGCGGCGCGCCCGCGCCCCGAAGCTGACCGCAGCCCTGTCCGACGCCTACTTCGAAGCGCGCGAGTTGATGCGCACGGGGGCCGTGCCCTGCATTCAGGCCGCGGCGGCGGCGCTTGAGCGCATCGTGCGCGAAGCGCCGGAATTCGCCCGCGCCTGGGCGGCGCTGGCAACGGCCAAGCTCGAAGTGCTGCGGCTCTCGCGCTCGGACCGGGCCCGCCTGGTCGAAGACGCGCGCGAAGCCGCCGACCGCGCATTGGGCGCCGATCCGTCAATGGGTGAAGCCTACGCAGTGCTCGCGGCGCTGCAGGGTGAGTTCTTCGGCCGCTGGCGCGAGCGCGAATCGCTGATCGAGCGCGCACTGGCGGCGGAGCCCAACAACCCGCTGTTGTTGTTTCGGCACGGCCAATTCCTGGTCGCAACCGGACGCGTCGCAGCGGGATACGAGCAGCAGGCGCGCGCATTCGAGCTCGATCCTCTTGATCCCATGCTCGCGGCGTTTCACGGTTACAATGTCTGGTCGAAGCGATCGAAAGCCGATGGCAGGGGCATCCTCGACGAGGCTGCGAAGCGATATCCCGACAACGTCTTTGTCTGGTTCATGCGGCTCAACACGGCAGCCCTCGACGGCGATTTTGTCACCGCTCAGGCGCTGCGCCGAGACGGCGAGCGTCTTGTTCCGGGACTTTCGGACTCCGCCGTTCACAAGGCCGGTGAGCGGACGCACGACCTCATGATGAATCCCTCCCCTGAAGCGTTCGTGAAACTGGGCGAGGACTTCACCGCGATGGCCGAAGCCGAGCCCGCGGCGGCGCTCGACCTCGCAGTTGCCCTTTCGGTTCTGGGCTTCACCGGGCCAGCGCTCTCCATCTTCGAGGAAGCCCTCGACAACGTCGACGCCTGGCGCGCCAGCGCGCTGGAAGCGGCGCGTCCTCACATCGGCTACGAAACCGCGCTGTTGTTCATCGGCGAAACCCGTGCGCTCAGGATGGACGCAGACTTCGCGAAATTATGCGCCCGGCTCGGACTTACGCGCTACTGGCGTGAACGCGGCGTTTGGCCGGACTGCGCCGAGGAGACGCCCTACGACTTCAAGGCAGCGTGTCAGGTCCAAGCTTAGCCGTTGTCGCCCTCGTCGCCGCCGTCAGCCTCCGCACCGTCATCGTCGCCATCAAGCTCAGGCGCCGCGGAATGGGCCGGCGGCTGCAGCAGGGCGTCGCACCCGGTTCTTTCCAGCAGCGCGCCGAGCGCGCCATCCTCGGCGAGCGCTGCACGCTTGCGACGCAGTTCGGCGAAGGCTTTGGCGGCGTAACGCTGCGGCTTCTGCGTGAACGTACGACCAGCGATGGTGACGCTGACGCCTGGCTCGTCCTCCGCAACCGCTTCCGAATTGGCGGCGCTCCAGGCCAGGTAAGCGCCCGCCACCTCCACGCGCAAAAGCTCGTTGAAGTCCTCGCCGAGCGCCGTTAGCGCAGCGAACTCACCTTCGATCGACGGGAACTCCATGCGCTCGATGAACCGCACCACCCCCGGGCCCTGCGCGCGAATGATCGCTCCAGGCGTAGGGTCCGACAGCAATTGCCGCAGCTGCGCGGCGATGCCGAAATCGGCCAGGCTAGGACGGGCGCCAAGCAGATATGGCCGTTCGCTGAGCATGCGCTCCAGCAGCGACAGCAACAGCGTAAATGAACCCTCGATGAGCGGCGCCGTCTCCGGCGAAGATCCGACGTAGTGGAGACGTCCGGTCATTCGCGCGCGCACGGACTCCTCGATGCCCTCCGGTGCTTCCACACCTTCGAACAGGGTCTCGACAATCCTTCGAGCGGCGCTCTCCTGATCATCGGGGTAGCTCCAGCGATAGTGAAACATCGCCTTGTTGAGCCACTCATCGGCGTAGTCCTCGAGCAGAGCCGCCACGAAAGCGAGCGCGGGCTCAGACGGGATAATGGAGGGCTCGGGATAAGCACGCTCCAGCGTCTCGATGATCGGCGTGGAGTCCTGCATCGCCGCCTCGGTCGCGTCCACCAGCACCGGGATCAGCGGCGACTTGGCGTAGCGGGCGAATTCTTCTTGTCGGGCCTGGCTGCGCGGCAGCCACTCGAAAGCCAAACCCTTGAAGCGCAGGTACGCGCGAACCTTGATCGAGTACGGGGAAAGCTCGGCGCCATAGAGGCGGAACGGAGCGGTCATCAGCTGCAGAATCCTCAAAAAGCAAATCGCCGCCTGGGTCAAACCGGGCGGCGCTGCAAAGTCAATGCTGGCGAAGCGGTATGTCAGACCGGCTTGATGTTTACCGCAGCAGGCTTGTTCTTGCGCGGATCGTTCTCAACATCGAAGCTGACCGCCTGGCCTTCGCGCAGGCCGTTGAGGCCGGAGCGCTCCACCGCGCTGACGTGTACGAACACGTCCTGACCGCCGCCGTCGGGCGCTATAAAGCCGAACCCCTTCGCCATGTTGAACCACTTTACGACGCCTGTAGCCATGATTTCACTCCTTGAAGGACAGATGCAAGGAAGAACGATAAGGCCGGCGCAAAGCGCGGGTCGGAGTCGTCGCGACCGTCTAGTCCGCCTTCATTGGGCGCCTGCGCTGCTGCTGAGTCAAGCGTCAACGCCCGCACGCGTTCGGCGCCGCTCTACCAAGCATAGTTGAAGCTCACACTGACGCGCGCTCTTCGCGCCCGATTGGCCGGCACTTCGTGGCGCACGAAGCTCTCCCACATCACGACCTCGCCGGGGCGCGGATTGATGTAGACAAATGCGCGCTCGGCCTCCGGCGCGTCTTCGCGCCGCGGCGGCGCGGCCATCATCAGCGGGTGTCGCGGGTCTTCGAGCTTGAGTGCAGAGGCGTTGGCGGGCACCTCGACATAGTACGTCCCCGACAGCGCGCTATGGGGGTGGATATGGCCAGTGTGCACGCCGCCGGGATCGAGAATGTTTATCCAGATCGAGTCGAGCCTGAGCTTGCGTGCGCCAAGCTCCAGATGTAGCGCCTTCGCAAATGCGAAAGCATGCTTGTCGAGGCCGCGTTTAAGCGCCGCGAAGGCTGGATCGCGCTTTGGCAGGTCATCAAGCGACGCGTACGAAGTGTAGCCCCGGTAACCCTTTTCGCGACACCAATCCTGCCCGGCCGCGTCGTCGGCGGCGATAACGACGCAGGATTTCGACAGCTCCGCATTGAGAGCGGCCCCGTCGTCAAGAGCGGCGCGGTAGAGCTTGGTAACGAAAAGGCTAGTGATCTCGGACATGACGCCCGCGATAGAACCGCGGCAGCGACCTTGTCCACTCGGTGCAAACAAAAGCATGCAGAACAAAAGCGCTCCCGCACCGTGCGGTGCGAGAGCGCCAGGGAGGGCCGCGTTCCAGCGGGAGGCGACGAACGCGGTTTTGGCCTGATTACTGAACCGAGGCGGTTTGCAGCGCCGGCGTGATCGAGGCGATCGACAGGGTGTCGCCGCGGGACACGTCGCAGCGAACGTTTTGCAGGCGACCTTCGCGCCAGACATCCAGGTCGACCCGCACCGACGCGCCGCGCACGCGGACGCGGTCAAGCCGTACGGCATCGGCATCGACGCCCGCCTGGCTGGCGATTTCAACGCGGCACAGCGCGATGGCCTGATTGCGGTCGCCTACTTCATCGGCAACGGCTACGGCCGGGGAAAAGCAGGCGCCGGCCAGAACCAGCGCGGACAGGAAAATCGTCTTCATGATGTAGTCCTCCGGGGAGTGAGGCGGCCGCACTATGACGACCGGTCTAGAAAGGGCTAGCACTAGACCGATCGTCATACAAGCGCTATTGTGTCGCTATGGCTAAAACTTCATCCGCCCGCGAAGACCTCATCGAAGCCGCCGTGGAGCTGTTTCGTCAGCGCGGCTATGAAGGCGTTGGCGTCGCTGAATTGTTGGAGAAATCCGGCGCCCCGCGGGGTTCGCTTTACTTCCACTTCCCAGGCGGCAAGGAGGAAATCGGCGTCGAGGCCGTCAAGCGCGTCGGCGAGATCGTCTCCGGGCAATTTCGCGCCCTGCATGAAAGCGGCGTCGACCTCGACACCTTCGTCGAACGCGTCTTCAAGGCGACCGCCAAGGGCATCGAAGACTGCGACTACAAGGCGTCCTGCCCTATCGCGGCGATCGCCGCAGAGATGGGCAGTTCAAACCCCAGGCTTAGCGAAACCGTGCGCAACGTGTTTGCGGCGTGGGAAGACGAGATGGCGGCCGCCGCGCGCGCGCGCGGCCTCAGCGCAAAGGATGCGGAGAGCTTCGCATCGGGCATGCTGTCAGCGATCGAGGGTTCGATGATCATCTGCAAAGTGCAGGGTACGAGCGCTCCCGCCCAGCACGCGGCCCGCGCCATGAAGGCGTTCGCCGCCTCGCTGAGGACGCACTAAAGCCCGCGCTCAGCGCGCGAGACTAACGCCGCAAAGCAACCGCGACGCGCATAGTGCGCGTGCAGATATGCGACCGCTGGGTTGGCGAAAAAGCGTTCGATCAACCCGGCCGCGTCAGCCCCCTCACAAAGATCAGCCTCAATCATCGCCCCTTCGACGTCATAGCCGCGCAGCGACAACGTGCGCCGCGCCATCGCCGGCGGCACAACGTTGAAACTCTCGAACCGCACTGCGCGGTCACGGACGAAGATGGGGCCTTGCTGGCGGTAGGGAGTGGCTGCCGGCTGATGTTGATGCGAAAGCAGGAGAACGCTTTCGCCCACCGATGCATCCTCAAGCGAGATGCGGCAGGGCGCGCCCGGAAAAGCCCGCACAACGCAGCGTTCAACGCCGCGCTTGGCAAGCGCCGCATCTTCAAGACGGTGCAGCGCGTTGAAAGGCTCCGGATCGAGGCCGGTGATTTGAAAACTCATTTGCGTGCACTCCTAGCGCACGCGCCTTTTGCCTCGCCCCGGCGCCTGCCGCTCGCCGTTTTCGGACGCCGCGGCGGGCCCGCGTCAGGCGCCGCTCCAGATCGCGGCCATGCCCAGCGTGCCTACGAGCATGAACACCGCCAGCATTGCGAGTATGCCGAGCGCTAGCATCACCACCGCCCCGATCCAGGCGATGCGCGCCAACATCAGGGCGTTGCCGTCGTTTTCGCTCCGCGCCTGCGAGGAAGCGATGACGCCCAGCACAAAAGCCGCGAGCGTCGGCAACAACGGAATGACAAGGCCCAGAACCAGGCACCCGATCGCCACGCACGCCAGCACGAAAGAGCCCGATTGCGGGGAAGCAGGCGCGGACGCCTGAGAGGGGATGGCGAACACTGCGCTCGCGCCGCCATCGGTTTCGGCGAAGTCCACGATCTGACCGACGCCAGGAGCGCCAGCCGAACGCCACTCGCTCAGCGGAAACTCCAGCCGGCGGTCGTCAGCGGACAGCAACACGCCGCGCCCGTCAGCAACGCCCAGGATCGTGCCGCGCATGCGTTCGCCTCCGGCTGAAAGGGGTAC
>CAZNTI010000005.1:0-21329 GCA_964575885.1 uncultured Terricaulis sp. | reverse complement strand
GAACGCGTGTATAGGTGCAAGCCTATCGAGGGTTCGAATCCCTCTCTGTCCGCCAGTCAATCCCGCAGAATCTTGAATCTTTGGATTTTTGACACATGGCATGGTGCGTGCCCCACCACGTGCCCCAGTCGCCGCGGGCATGTGGAGGGGGCAGCGGGCGTCCATCTGTTAAAGACGCTATGCCCTATCCGAAGTCATGTGCACGTTCCAAGGTGGAGGGCGGTGAGTGCGGATCTGCCGCGATGGCGCCGTGTTACTACAATCTGCGCCAAGTCTGCGCGATGTTCAAAGTCTGCAAGAGCACGATCTACAACTAGATCAACGACGGCGAATTTCCCGAAGGAACTTCATTCAGCCCGCGCTGTCGACGATGGAGCGAGGAGGAACTCAAAGCCTACGAAAATTCTCTGAAGAACGGCACAGAACGTGCTGCGGGACGCAAGGCGGTGGAAGATCGAACGCGCGCGGCGCACCCTGGCGGCTTAAGTACTGGCAAACGTGCCGAGGATTTTTGGGATGACGTGTTTGAGCGGCTCTATAAGCCGAGCCTTCTCAGTGTCGAGGCCTTCGCGACGCTCCATTGCAAAGAGTGCAGCGAAAAGCCGCTCGCTCGAAAACAGGCGAACGGCCAGATGAAGGTGTTCGCGCACAAGACGATCGAGAACGAGATGAATTTGCGCCTGCGTGAGTAGCGATCACGAAGGCCGCGGCCTTCACGCTGCATCCCGCCGCAAAATGTGACAGCACGCCTTCAACGCTCAGCGCCCTTTGGCGTCGAGCGTGAGAGGAGGCATGCATGGATACGTCCACCGAATAGACAGCAGGTGACAGCCTCACCGCCGGGGGCGCGCATGCTGCGGTCAGATCGCGCCCGTCGCTGCATCCGCCGACCAACGGATAAGCAGGCCCGCCAGGGCGTAAAGAAGTACCGGCGACGCTGACCGCTGAATGGGCAACGCGCCCCCGCTCGCTCCAGCGATGGGGACGATACACGCCCGCAGCCGGCCTGGAGGTGAAGACTGGGTCATCATCGAGCATCTCAAGTTGCGGGAGCACTCTGACTAATGTAAGGCATTAAATTGAGGCGGTCGATTGGACGGGTCCAACGGACAGACATTGAGCACGACCGGACCTCGGCGATTTGCAACCCACAACACTCAGACGCGTCGCTTGCGCTGTTTGCAGTAGGATCTCGGACAAGGAGTCAAGTGATGAAAAATAGGTTTCCCTTCGATCTCTCGGTGGCGGCTCTTGTGACGGTCGCCACGATGGCGATCGCGGCGCCCGCCGACGCCCAACGAGGTCGTGCGGAGGATCGGCGTGAAGCCAGACAGGAGGCCGGGCCAACCACCCGTACAAATGAAGTGACGACCCCGCGCGGAACTGTTTCTCGCACGATCGAGGGCGACGTCGACACCGAGTCTGGCCGCGCCTATCGCTCGCGAACGGTTACAGGTCCCGAGGGCGAGACCGCGACCGTTGGCGGCGAGGTCAATCGGACGGAATCTGGCTACACGGCGACGCAGACCGCCACTGACCGGAACGGCGACACCGCAAGCCGCACGGCCTCGGCGTCTGCGGAAGACGGCGTCTTCACGCGCGAGCGGCAAGCTCAGTCGCGCAGCGGCGAAACCGCGGAAGCGAGTGATACGATCACAAGGACAGACAACGGAGCCACGCGGTCGCAGGAAGTTTCGACCAGCACGGGTCGCGGTGGCGCTGTGAATTCGGAAATCGCGCGTCAGGAAGACGGTGCAACGTACAGCCGGACTGCCACGAACGCCGAAGGCGAGACCGTAGCGACACGGGAGTCCTCTGTGACAAACACAGAGGATGGCGTCAGCCAAACCACCACCGTGACTGGCGCGAATGGAGAGCAATATCAGCGCTCCCGCTCGGTGAGGCGGAATTAAAGCACTCGCGCTGCAAGCATTCCGCCGCGCCGCCATGACGATGGAGTGAACCAATGCCAAACAAAGCGATAGCCGCTGCGGTCTCCGCGGTTGTGCTTGCAGGGTTGGTCGGGTGCTCGACATCGTCTGAGCAGAAAACGGCCCGTGAACTGGAACAAGCCTGGCTCGACTCCGAAATCGAAGCCCGTCAAGGCGCGGAGGTGGGCCGGGTTTGTACTCGTCGCAACGTTGGTTGGCGATCGTTTGGAGACGATGCGCTGCTACTGGAGGCCGACGGCCAATGGTACCGGTTGAAGCTAGCCGGAACGTGCGATCCGGAGCGCGCGTTCGCGACTATCGCCTCGCGCGGCTCATCGTGCGTGCGGCGCGGCGACAGTGTTTTCACGTCACGACCGAGAGATCGCGAGCGGTGCGTGATCACAGCGATTTATGAATGGGATGCGCGGACCGGGTCGGAAGAGCAGGCAGAACAATAGACTTGTGTTGGACGCGGCGCTCTTCCTGAAGAGGGATGCGCACTGGACGGTCGTCAGCCTTTTTTGCCGCATGCGCCAGATAAGGTGCTCAGTCCGATCCTGTCCGAGAAACGTCTCGCCTGGCGGCTCACAACCCGATTGCTGATCACAGGATCGCCGCTCCTTTCGCGAGAGACGGACGCACTCCCGATTAACGCAATCTCGGCGGGCTCTTGGTCATTGCGATGGTCATAGCGGAATGGTCCGGTGATGATGTCTGAGTATCAGCTCATTGAGCTACTATTGAACGTTTCGACGAAGCAGGATGCTCTCTGGGCGATCTTCTTCTCGGTCCACATGGCTATATTTGGAGGCATCATCTACGTTGATCGACCACTGAGGGCGGCGGAAAAGCTCTTTGCCATAGCGGCCTATTTGGTTTTCGCAGTGATGAATTTCGTCGCGCTCCGTGCCGGCCAACGGATCATTGGCGCGCTTCGCTCCGATTTGACTACGCTGTACGGGAGTCCAGAAGATGCTTCTCAAACGGCGTTGTTGTTTGAGACGTCCAATCGCTTCGTATCTCTTTTGGAAACCCTCACAATTGGTATCCACCTAACGGCGATCATGTTGGTGGTAGCGACCATCCTACTTGACAGGTCACGGCTTTCATCGGGCATAAAAGGTAGGCTGCAGCCGCGACCTTAGTCGGCTGCGTCTTGGCCTATTGTACCAAGCACTGCATTGGAGCCCAAAACCGCTCCGACGGCGCGGGATCGAACGCGGCCAATGGCTACCTCCGGCGTGCGCTATCCTTGTCGCAGCGTAAAAGAATGAAACGCAGGCATTGATTATTGCGTGATTGGATTTCGCTGCGACTTGGTCAGCCTTTTTGCCGCATGCGCCAGACAAGGTGGTCAATCCGATCTTGTCCGAAGAACGGCTCGCCCTCGTACACGAACAGCGGGACGCCCCAATGGCCGGCCGCGATCTGGTCTTCCTGGTTGCGCGCGATCTCCTCGTCGTAGTCGGCCGCGTTATGCTCAATCTTCGCAAACATCGCTTGCGCATCGAGCCCTACCTCAGTGAGGGCGCGCACGACGTGCTCGTCTTCATGCCAATTGGTGATCTCGCCTGACCAAATCTTGTGCGCCATTAGTCGCACGAAAGCGAAGCCCTTGCCTTCCCGGGAGGCCGCAACGCCGAGGCGGCTGGCGCGATGGATGTACGGTTGATCGACGGCGACTTCGCCGGTCGAGATGTCCATCACGATAGGGTCTGGCCGTGGCCAGCGATAGGGAATGGAAAGCATTTCCGCGATGCGCGTGGTGTCGCGCATCAGATAGGGTGGCCAAAGTGGGTTCACGCGCTTGAAGAAGCCTGGGATGCGTACAGCGATCGGAAGCACGATGCGCATGCGCGGTTCGATCCCGTGCTTCTCTATGCATGCCGCGATCTGCGGGAGCGCCAAGTACGAGTACGGGCTGCGGAAGGAGAAGTAGAAGTCAAAGGCGGTGGACACCGGCGGCCTCTTTCATCGCATGGCTTGCAAGTGTGCAGATAGGCTTGGCCGGAGGCCAGGAAGCATCAACGCTTTAACGCGCGCAGTGAAATGGTGATGAGAAGAGTCGTCGCGAAAACTTCGATGATGGTCGGCACGACAGCAGCGCGACCAAACTCGCCGTTCAGTGCAGCCAACCCTCGCCCAGCAAGGATAAAGGCTTCGATAAGGCCAATGGGTAGGAGCAGTTCAAGTCTCTGGCGCACGACGGCGAAAATGCACACCGCGCCCATGGCCAGATGATGCCCACCGAAGATGGCGCGGATCTGGCCCGTCGCCTCGCTGTTGGTCAAGGCAAAGCCCAGAACTTCCGCGACGCGCTCGGGTCGAAACATGCCGGCGAGCCCGATCAGTGTCAGCATCACGCCGATGATGATGATCAGCGCGGCCCATAACTTTGTCATTCTTTCCTCCCGCTGCGCTCTCACGCGCGTCTACTTTGTAAAGTGCAAGCCTTTGAAGTCGCCGGCCTTGCGCCATTTCGCCATGTGCGCAAAGAAGCCTTGCGGTCCGCCGGGATGACCCTGCGACTGGCGGAACTCCTTGCTCCAGCCTTGACCCTCATTGTTCCAGAAGCCCGGCGTGCAATCAGGCGAGGCCATCAGAGAAGGTCCAGTAGTCAGGATCAGATTGACCCAGGCATCTTCAGCTTCGCGGGTTGGCTCGACCTCAGCAAAGCCTGCCGCTTCGGCATGTTTGATGACCTGCGCAATAGTGTCCGCATGATCCACAATGTTATGAGGGATGTTAATAGCATAGTTTGCAGCCTGGTTCATATGAACAGCAAAGAAGTTCGGGAAGCCGTACACGTGAATCCCGTGCAATGTCCGCAGGCCGTTGCCCCAATGCTCTGACAGCATTTTCCCGCCGCGACCTTTCAGATCAAATCCAGTCTTCAGCTGGAAACCGGCGCCGTACTCGAAGCCTGACGCATAGATGATGCAGTCAACTTCGTAGTGCTC
This sequence comes from uncultured Terricaulis sp., assembly GCA_964575885.1. Taxonomy (GTDB): domain Bacteria; phylum Pseudomonadota; class Alphaproteobacteria; order Caulobacterales; family Aquidulcibacteraceae; genus Vitreimonas. The sequence goes on along the minus strand of CAZNTI010000005.1, from coordinate 16,438 downwards.
GCCGTTGGCGACGAGGCCAGTTTCGTCGATCCGCTCTACGCCCTTGCCGTCGGTATCCACGAGCTTGGTGTTGGGCGAGTTGAAGGCCGGCAGATACTCGTCGCTGAAGCAAGGCCGCTTGCAGAGTTGCGAGTACCAAGCCTTCAATTTCTGCGCAGTGTTTTGATCCTCGACGACAGCGTCGACGCGGGCGCGGATTTGCTCCATCTTCTCGACATCCGCTTCCTCAAACGCCGCTTTCACACGCACGATCTCACTCTGCGCCGGGGAACGCTTCGGTATCTTTCGCAGGTGCGTGACCAGCCTTGCCAGCCAGAGCGGCGTGCCTTTCAGCGCCCTTTCTCGGATGCGGCGCGAGATCTCGGTCCAGCCATCGTTGATCAGGTCTTCAGTTGGAAGGCCGCCTCCTGTGTTCTCGACGAAGTTTTCCATCCAGCGTTTCTGCCAGCCAGGCCCGGTGATCGATTTGAACCATTTGGGATCGATGGGATGGTTGTTGCGCACATCCACCGAGGATGGCGTCCGCTGGAACACGAACAGTTGCTTGGCCGACTTTGCAAGCGGCGGGATGCATTGAACACTTGTGGCGCCTGTGCCGATAATCGCGACCCGCTTGTCTGCGAGCTTGTGCATAGGCGCGCCTTCGGCGTCGCCACCCGTATAGTCGTAATCCCAGAGACTGGTATGGAAGGATTTGCCTCTGAATGTTTCGATTCCCGGGATGCCCGGCAGTTTCGCAATATGCAGCGGGCCGGTGCCCATACCGAGATACTTCGCAGTGAAATCATCGCCCCGGTCGGTCTTTATTCGCCAGACCCGCGCCTGCTCCTGCCATTCGATGGCTGTGACCGCGGTGTGGAACAGCGCCTTGTCATGGAGCCCGTATTTGTGAGCGATGCGCTCGCAATGGGCGCGGATTTCGGGACCGCAGACATATTTTTCGGTTGGGATGTAGCCGGTCTCCTCCAGCAGCGGCAGGTAGATCATGGCGGCCGTGTCACAGCGAGCACCTGGGTAGCGGTTCCAGTACCAGGTGCCGCCGACACCGCCAGCTTTGTCGATCAGGCGAAAATCGTGGATGCCCGCTTCCTTGAGTCGCGCACCGACAACGAGACCGGAAAAGCCAGCGCCGATGAAGGCGAAGGTGACATGGTCCTTGACGGGGTCTCGTTTCTGGAACGGCGTATGCGGATCGATCGACAGGGCCTCGAACTTGTCTGAAAGGCGCTGGTACTGGGCGTTACCGTCCGGGCGCAGACGTTTGGCGCGCTCCTCGGCGTATTTCTGTTTGATTGATTGTTTGTCGAGCATGGTGGTTGTCATGCGCTGGCCCTTCGATCGTTCAGGCGATCGCCGCTAACTGGCTGGCGTTGCCTTGATGAAATCGATGATCGTTTTGGAGAGCTCCTCCGGCGCGTTCTCTTGAACGAAATGTCCGCCGTTGGAGATCGTCGTGTGTGGCTGCCCTTTTGCGCCGGGAACCCGTTCCTTGAACACGGTCGCCTGGGTCGCCGTGATTGGATCATCGTCGGAGAACGCGCAAAGGAAGGGCTTTTCGAATCTTTCAAAGACCGACCACGCTTTGTGCTGGGCTTCAGTTGACGGATCGCCCGGCAGAAGCGGCACGCGACTTGGCATGGCGCGCACGCCCATCTTGTAGCGCGCGTCGGGGTAGGGCGCTTCGTAGGCTTTCACCAGAGGAGATCTCGCAATCTTGCCCATGCCTATTTTGCGAAGTCCCATTGCTATGGCGCTGGACAAGCGCGATCCGCGCGATGTCCCGAAATACATCAGCACGCCAACTGGAAAGTCTTCAGTTTCCCATGCGAACTTTTGCCACGTGGCGAATTTCACGAGTTTGCTTCCGCCCGACATGCCTTGCAGGGCGCGTCCCATTTCAATGAGGGTCGGCGTGCGTGGGCTGGCTTTGAGCGCTTCGACGGCGCGGAGTTCTTCTTCTGACGCGTCTTCCGGCGGCAACAGCAGACCCGTGTTCGACACCACGACGCGATCAAACCGATCAGGGTGATCTGCGACCATCCGCAGGCCGATCGCGCCGCCCCAGTCCTGGCCGAAGAACGTCATGCCCCTGAAGTCGTTTGCGACCAGCCAAGCATTCATCCAGTCCACTTGGCTCTGATACGTATAGTCTTCTCGCTCGGCAGGTTTGTCGGACTTTCCAAACCCCGGGAGATCGGGCGCGATGACGCGAAGCCCCGCCGCCGTGAGCAGCGGTATCATCTTGCGATAGAGATACGACCAGGCCGGCTCACCGTGCATGCACAAGACGATCGGCGCATTGCGCGGCCCTTCATCGACATGGTGGATCCTGAGATCGCTTCCATCCGCGGTTCGGATCGTTGTGTAATGCGGTGCGAACGGAAAGCCTTCCAGGCCGACAAAACACGCGTCCGGCGTCCGGAGGATGATCATAAGCGTGTCCTATTTGACGACGAGTAATGGGCCGCATTAATAGGTAAGGGCGCGCGCCGTGGCAAGAACTCCCGTCACGTCGCTTTCTTTTTCGGCGCTGCCTTTCCAGGGCGCGCCGACTTAGCTGCTGCTCTTCTAACGAGCGCAAAAAATGAAGCCGGTATCGCATGGCCCTCTTTGGCCGCTTGCGCTTCGTCAGCATGCGGCCAGGCCCTCGCCGCCGCCGAATACTCACGATGGCCGTGATACAACTCCCCCGGATGGCTCAGGACTGGCGGCGTGATCGCGGATCGCCGCGCAGACCGCGTCAAGGTTCGACGGCAGGAGTTCGTGCCCCATTCCCTTGACGATCAAGAGCTCTGACCGGCGCAGCCGGGCCGCCAGGTCTTTGCCGTGAGCAAGGGGTATAAGCGGGTCGCAATCCCCGTGAATGACAAGTGCAGGCGCTTCGATCCGGTCGATCGCGCGCCAACGTTTTGCGTCGGACAGGATCGCCGCCAGCTGCCGCTTCGCACCGGATTCGGGTGGGTGGCCGTATCGGGAAGCCCGCGACACACGGACTCTCAGCTCGGCGGCATCGGCTTCGGTCCGGGGGCGCGCGACCAGGTGACGGATCGCCTGCATGTGCCGCTCCAGCGTTTCGGCATCACGTGATTTTGGCTGCTTTGCCATCGCCCGGCGGACCGCCGGGTCGGGCAGCGGCAGCCCCGGGGCATTGGAGGACGTCATGATTAGCGTCAGGCTTGCTACGCGGTCGGGCGCCCGGATTGCCACACGCTGCGCAATCATGCCGCCCATGGACACGCCGACGACATCGCACCGGGCGATATTCAGGTGATCAAGGACGGCGACAGCATCGCCCGCCATGTCGCTGATCGCATAGGGCATTTCCGGCGCAAAGGCGGATAGCAACGGCAGCCTCGCCGACAGCGCCGCGGTCACCGGTCCGGGGGTAGGCCGGTCGGACCAGCGCGACGATTTCCCCGCATCGCGGTTGTCGACCATTACGACGCGGCGGCCGGCACGCACGAACGCATCGATGAACGCCGGGGGCCAGTCCTCGATCGAGAGCGCAAGCCCGTGAAGCAGCAGCAGGGGCGATCCGGCAGAATTGCCCGCGCAGCGCACCGCGATCTTACGACCGCCGGCGTCAATCGAGAATTCGTTTTGCGCGCCCGGCTCCATCACTCTGCCCCATTCGTCGGGCGTCCGAAGGATGTTCATCATAGGGTCCGCTTGACGATTATTAATGGCACGCATTAATGATGGAACTGTCGGACCCTGACAAGGTCGCGGTCAGGACTTTTTTTGAGGGTGGCGCTCCGGATTCGTCGTTTGCGGCTGAGCTGGTGGAAGCCGTTGTCGCCAAGATGCCATTTGCCGAACAAGCCCGTAGAATACCCGTTCTGCTTGAAGAGTTCGGCCAGCGTGACGTCTTCGGGGACCAAAATGGCGGCTCCGCCCTCGGTGTCGATCACACCGAGCCGCACAGCATGGCGACCGGTCATCAATGCGGCGCGTGTTGGCGGCCACTTGGCCGCGCCCATCGGACGTGGAGAATGTGAACCGACGCTCCGGCGAACACGGCGCCGCGCCTTGAGCAACATCCGATCTTTTGGAATCGCTTTGCTGTTCCGAGATCGAGTAAAGTTGCTCTAGAATCCACCGTGCAGAGCATCTTTTTCCGAACATCCGATCGCGACAGCGATCGCGAATGGTCGGAAGATGCTCTAGGCCGCGTTCCGCAATCGCTTCAGATTGTCTTCGTGGGTCGCCCGATCGATGCGGTATCTAGAGAGTACGGCGATCATGGTGAGCCACATACACAAGATTGTGGGCACGTAGTACGCGCCCATGCGCCAGACGGCTTCGGGGTCCACGTCCCCCACATCGGCGCCGGCAGGGATTTGCGCCAAAGCAAGCACCAATGATGCGCCTAGAACGCCAAAACCCTGAACACATTTTCGGATGAAGGTCTCGGCCGCGGTGAAAACGCCTTCAGAGCGCCGGCCAGTTTTCAATTCACCTTCTTCGACCAGATCAGCGAGCATGGAAGAGAACAGAATCTGAAAACAGATGATCAAGCCCACATCGATGATGTTGGTGATGGCGACAAACCAGAATAGGGAGGGCGTGCCGTTGTGCGGCAAGATATCGACGAGACGCAAGAGAATAGGCAGCGGCGCCCCGATAAACGCGATCAGCCCCACGATCATTGCGCCGCGCTTTTTCCCTATGGTGCGCGTAATGATTGGCGCCAGAACGAAACCTATGAGGGCCGCGATGAACGTGCCTAAAAAGATCGCGCCGGTCTGCCGCTCTGAAAAACCCCAGAAATAGGTAAAAAAATACAACGACAGTCCCGAGGCGAGCCCGCTCGCCACAGAGCCGATAAGAGCGGCGATAAAGAGCGCGATAAAGGAACGGTTTGCCAGTGTTTCAAAGATTTCCTTGAACACGAGGCCCAGAGTCATGGGTCGCGGCGGCGGCGGTGGCTTCAGGTGAATGATGCGGGCATGCGTGCCTGCCGCAGAAACCATAATCGCGATAAATATGAGGATCGAGCCGATCAGGCCGAACAGCGCATAGGCGTCCTTGTCGAACCGACCGTCCGGTGATGCCTCTGTCGCAAACAAGGGAAATACAACAAAAAACATGAGCACGGCCACTGCGTTGCCGCCAGTCCAGCCGAAGAGATATCTCAAACCGTATAGGGATGTGCGCGCATCGTAGTCCTGGGTGAGGTCAGGAACCAGTGCGCTACTCGGCGTTTGGTAGAAAGTGATGGCCGTTCGAATAAAAACGGCCATCACCAAGACATACCAAAACAGCGTCAGCTGGCTTGCGCCTTCTGGCGGGGTCCACAGAAAGAAAAAGCTGACCGAGACCGGTATCGCCGCGCCATACATGAAAGGGTGACGCCGTCCCCAGCGCGAGTGCAGATTGTCTGACCAATAGCCCACAATCGGGTCGCTTACCGCGTCAAACACGAGGGAGACGAGGATCGCCAAGCCAACAAGCCGCGCGTCGACCCCGACAACCTGACTGTAGAAAATCAACAAGAAGAAGTCGAAAGCGCTGGTCTTGACGCCAGTAGCGACGGCTCCGAAGCCAAACGCAAGCTTTGTCCAAAGGGATGGCGGCGGCGTATCCGTTTTGGCCTGCTCAGCAAAATCGCTGTGTGTGCGCAAGTCGGCCATGTGAATGGAAGATCCGTTCTTGCCAGATCGGGTTAGAAAGCGGTGATCAGATTCGTGGAGTAATGGAGTACATTAGACTGCAATTTGACACAATCCCTGTGTCCAAACGCCAGCGCATTGGTTCTCCCACGCCAATGTCGTCTGTTCGCAATTTCGGGCCTTATTGCCGCGGCATTATGAGCGTCCGCAGTGAGTGCATGACCTTCCGGTAGCCCTTTGGGCGACCCTCAGCTGGAGGCGCATGGACTGCTATTGAGTTATGACGAGGGCCTCTCGTCTGGCGAAGCCAGGGGCGAGAGCGCGAACTGTTTCAGACGACGGCCGTGTGTAGAACTCATCCAACAGGGCAACCAACTCGCGCCATTGTCAAAGGCATGCTCAGCATAAGGTGCTGTAGTGCCGCTATGCCCCATGACGAGAATTAATGTGAGGCAAGCGTCCTGTCGGACCCTGACAAGGTCGCGGTCAGGACTTCTTTTTTGACGACTTCGCTTTTGTCTTAGGCGACGGCGCGCGCAGGAATCCTGCAAGGGTGGCTGAGGCCTCGCGTGTGGCTTTTTCGATGGTTGGGGCGGTCCCAAGCTCTATTTGCCTGGCGTAGTCAGCGGCTAGTACGAGTGAGACGATAAAAGTTCGTCTCAGCCTCGTCGCTAGAATGTCGTTTGGGATGTCCCGAAGACGACCGACCAACAAACCCCTGAGAGTTTCTAAGCTGGGCATTCCAAGTTCGCTGACAATCTCGCCGATGTCGAACCTGGGATCCGTCGCGAGTTGGACGCAGAAGCGCGCATAGAGGCGGCCATCTTTTTTCAAGCAGACAGCCATGAACGGAGTTATCGCAGCCTCCAGCACAGCCTCGACTTCGTCGCCAGCTTTGTCGAGCTGAAGTTCGGCGAGGAGCGCAGTCCGCGCCTCTTCAATCTCTCGGTAGCGGTTGGCGAACACTTCCCTGATCAAGGCGTCGACGCCGCCGAAATGATAGTGGAGGGCGCTCTCGTTTCGCGCGCCCGCCGCGCGGGTGATGTCTTTCACCGAGACACCGCCAAGTCCCTTCTCAGCGAACAGGCGTTCGGCAGCGCGGATTAGGGCCGCTTTCGTATTTTGACTCATGGACTATTGCACTTTTCGGAGCTAATGATATGCATTAAAGACGATGTGGGTACGAAGCTAGTCGTGTCGCTTCGATCTTAGGGGTGTTGCGAGGGAGTGTTAAGCGCTGACGCCGGCCGATCTTGCGCGCGGTCGCCGCTGAGCATCGAAAAGATAAACGGCGAAGACAGCGAGATGATCGCGAATTCCGGCATTCGCGACGTGCAGGATCTGACGTCGGTTGTGCCGTCGCTGCAATTCAATGTTTCAGAGAGCGAGAACTCGGCGACGGCCCGCCTCGGCGGAGCAGCCGGCTTACACCCTGGTGAACGCGCGCCTAGGCCTTGGCTCGCCGGACCAGTGTTGGTCTCTCGAGCTGTGGGCGCGAAACCTGTTTGACGAAGACTATGCGCAGATCATGTTTGACGTGCCGTTGCAGCAGGGTACTGCGGGCTCGACGCAAGGCGCCTTCCTTGGCGATCCGCGCACTTACGGCGTGACGTTGCGCGCGCGTTACTGAACCGGCAAATCCTTCTCCCCGAGAGGATACTGGGCCGCGGCATCTGCTGCGGCTCTTTTTTCGCTGCCGATGCCCAACGCTATTCATGACGTTTCAGCATCAGTGCGCTGCAGGTGTTGCATCAGGCGAATAATTAATGCCATACATTAGACATCGGTTGCTCGCTAGAAGGCCCGAATTCGCAAGTCTATATCGCGCCGCGAGGGGCATCGCTGGCCGTTAGTGGCTAGGCATTTTTCTTTCTCTAAACAGACCGGAGATGTAACATGAATGTCAAAGTCTCGATCAGCGCTGGCTTGGCCGCGTTATTGATGGCCGCGAGCGTTTCGCCCGCCGCCGCCCAGAACAGGGATCCCATGGAAATGCTCGCCGAGGCTGACGCCAATGGTGACGGCGCCATCGCGTGGACAGAGGTGGTCGCCCTGCGAACCGAGAACTTTAATCGGCTCGATCGGAACGGCGACGGCGTCATCTCCACCGCCGATCGTCCACGCGGCCCCTTTGGGGCTCGCTTCGACGAAGCGTTCGCACAGGTGCAGCGTCAGTTTGACGCCAACTCTGATGGGCGTGTCACTCGCGCCGAGATGGTTGCCGCTCCGGCGCCCGCTTTTACCCAAGGCGATACCAACAATAATGGCGTGCTGAGCGCGGAGGAGTTGTCGGCGCTGCGCGCTTCGCTCCCCGCTAACTAGGCGCGGGCCGGAAAGCATTCTGACGCCAGGAACAGAGAAACGGCCGCAGCCTTCGCTGTGGCCGTTTTTTTCACCCAACGGCCGCGCCGAGGGCGTGCGCTTGACTACGCGGACGTAACAGTACTGGCCACGACAACGGTCCGCTCGAGCGCCGCGTTGCGATGCGCCAACGCAGCGCGGTAGGCGAGAACTTGTTCCATCGACAAGATCGCTGGCGGCGAGGAATACTGCATGGCGGCGACGCTGTCCCACCGACCAGACCTAGGCCCTGCGGTCGCCTCGCGCAGCACGTCTTCGATCCGTCCAGAGAAGAGAAGCCTGCCGCCGGTGCGATATACGGTGCGAAACGCCACGGGACCGTAGCGCTTGGTGTAGGCGCTCGCGCCGTCGATCGGTTCGGTGGGAACCGGATATTCAGCTTGAGGCTTGTAAGCGAGAAAATTGATCATCGCTGGCGCATGATCAACAGGCTGGCCCAGCAGTTTTGCGATCGACCCAGCGTTCGGCAGAAGGTCGGGTCGCAATGGCGCGTCAGACGCGTTTCCCATCAGAGTGGCGGCCGAGATTTCCCCCTTCGGTTTGCTCCAGACGCCGAAGAGCACCAACAACCGCACGACGCCCAGAACGAAGCGCGGCGGCCTGATCAAGCGCACTCGGGCGACATAGGCGTCCTCCACCGCCGCGTCTGCCGGTAGCGGCGATTGATCCGCCGCGCCGCCCGAGGCGATAATGAAATCCGTCCAATAAGACGACTCGTCTTCACCGATCAGCGTGAAGTCCGCCCTGGATGCAAATCGAACCTCAACGCGTGGGCCCAGCGTCGGCGGCGCGTCGCCGCGACGGCGGAGCGCGATAAACCAGGACGGCGTTCCCTTGGCGATGGCGTACACCGGCGACAAGGCGCCTATCATCCAGATGGATAAGAGCGCCGCCGCCAATACCGCGAGTGCGATCAATTCGACCAATAGATGTATTCCTGGTCGTCGCTCCAGGGCGTATTCTGGTGCACGTCGACGCGAATGGGGCCTTCGATCAAGGCTGGCCACATAGGGGCCGGCATCTGGCTCTCATGAGCCTCGATCATGGCGCGCAGGCGCGCGACCTGTTCGGGCTCCGCTTCAGACAGGTCGTTCTGTTCGGTTGGGTCTTCGGCGAGGTTGAACAACCAGACGCGATCTGGTCGCGCCGATACCTGCAGTTTCCAGTCGCCATCGCGGACCACGCGATAGTCGCCGGAGCGCCAGTACAAGACCTGATGCGGTCGTTCGACAGGACCGCCGCTCAGAAACGGCAGGAGGTTTACGCCGTCGCGCGCTGGATCGACATCGTTGCCGCCGGCTGCGGCCATTGCCGTACGGAAAATGTCAAAATGGTGCACCGGGCCGGCGATTTCTGAGCCTGGGGCAATCCGAGCCGGCCAACGCATGAAGAACGGCACGCGCAGGCCGCCTTCAAAGAAGGTCGCCTTCCAGCCGCGGAAGGGGCGATTGAGCCCGTCGATGCCGACGTAGCCAGCGCCGCCATTGTCGCTTGTGAAGATCACCAGCGTGTTCTCGTCCAGGCCCTGATCGCGCAAGGCCTGCATCACTTCGCCGACGCCGCGGTCAAGCGCACGGATCATGGCGGCGTAAACACGGGTATCATGATCCTCAATATCGGAGACCGCGTCGTAATCCTCACGCGTCGCTTGCAGCGGCGTGTGTGGCGCGGTGTAGGCGAGGTACAAAAAGAACGGCCGGTTGCGATTGGCCTGAATGGCCGCCACGGCGTTGTTGGTCATGTAGTCGGTCAAATACTCATTTGGTGCGAAACGCTGTCCGCCATTGTATTGCACCGCAAACGGCAGATTCGCCCAGGAGAAGCGGTCGATGGGATCCCAGGGCAACCGCGCCTCCACGCCCTCGGGCGCATTGATCGGCAGATAGAGGCTGCCGCCCGCCATGATACCGAGCGTCTCGTCGAAGCCTTGGTCCTCGGGTCGCAGCCCGCTCGCCTCGCCCAAGTGCCACTTCCCAATATGGATGGTGTGGTAGCCGCTCTCTTGCAGCATTTCCGCCACCGTAAGTTCGCTGTTGGGGACGCCCATTTCGGTATAGGGCATCAGGCCTTCGACACGGTCGCCGTGATAGATCGGCCGCGGGCCGTCGCCGCGTGTGTGACCGATGTTTTCCGCAAACTGCCAGGGCGCGCCTGTGAACTCGAACCCGAAGCGGGTGGGGTAGCGCCCGGTCATGATCGCGGCGCGCGACGGCGAGCAGGTGGCGTTCGCAGCGTACGCGATGCTGGCGTGTGCGCCCTCGCTGGCGAGCGCATCAATATTGGGCGTCGGCACGAGGCCGCCGCCGCTGAATGAAATGTCGTTGAAACCTAAATCGTCGGCGACGATGACGATGATGTTCGGCGGTCGCTGATCGGCGGTGCGTTCTGCCTGCTCAGGCCCTTGGGCCCACTCTACGGGGCGGTAGTCCGCGATGGGGTCGCGCATGCGCGACAAAAACCCGGGCAGGTACAGTTTGTAGTGTTGGAAAGCAAAATAGCCCGCAGCACCCAGCACGATGAGAACACCTAGCCCGATGATCAGCTTTCTCATGAGCGTTGTCTCCTAAAAGCGCAGGGTGTTGCGACGGGTCATCGCGCCGTCAGACGCAATGCTGATGATATCGCCATCGCGCATGATCCAAATGTCGCCATCGAAGGCCTCAGGCGCGTCGCCCAGGAACGGACCGTTGAGGAACGGGAGCGGCATGGGCGGAATAAGGTGGGTCAGCGCCAGAGTTTGCACGCTGGCGTCCCGCGCCATTTCCGCAGCCTGGCGCGGCGTCACGTGATAGTCTTCGATGTCGTGGGCGATCTGCGCGATGTTGGGCTGATCATGGTCCGCCGCCGCTTGTCCAAGGATTCGCGTCATCGTCGGCTGCAGCGCTTCACTCACCAGAAGGTCGGCCCCCTGCGCTGCTCTTACGATGCAATCGCACTGCGCGGTGTCGCCGGTAACGACGACGCTACGTCCCTGATACTCGATGCGATAGCCGACCGCCTCCATGACCGGTTCGTGGTCAACGCGGAACGCCAGAATGCGCACGCCGCCTTCATCGTACACGACGGCGCTTTCGTCGGGACCGGGGAGCTCGAATGGATGGGCGACAAGCCCGAATCCACTCGGCGGCACGACCTGCTCGCCATGGTGCGCGATGCGATAGCCGCTATCGATTGTGTAGGTCTCGTTCAAACCATTCGCGATCCGCTCGACTCCGGCCGTTCCGTGCAACGGCAGCGGCGACTCCGCGGCGCCCGCCGCCCAATGCTGCAGCGCAAGCGGGCCCAAACCGTCGATATGATCGGAATGGAAGTGGGTCAGGAACACGGCCTCGACGCGCGCGGGCGGCAGCCCCATAGTGGTGAGCGTTTCCTGCGCGCCTTCGCCAGCGTCGAAGATGAAAAGTCTGCCGTCAGCCACGACTGCGAAGCAGGGACCCGCGCGGCGGCGATCCGCGAGCGGAGACCCAGTGCCGCAGAATGCCGCGTGAAGGCCGCCGCCCAGCGCGTCCATGGTCGGCGCGCCCATGGCTGCGTTCATGCCACGTTGGTATATCGCCAGGGCGATCGCGCTTCGCTGAAGGTAGAGAAGGCCAAGCCCCAAAAGGAGCACAAAAGCGAAGAGTCCCCACGCCCAATTCTTGTTCATTGAAGACCCCATGGCGTCAAATCGACCGCACGCGTCCTTTAGAGCTGTCGTTTGTATTGTGTGAGGCATATCCGGCATGCCCCCGAGCGACGCTGCAAATCAGCGCGTGGATAATGTATCGCATTAATTGCGTCAACTGCCCGGACATTCGCGGCGGAACGGACTGGGCTTGCGAGGAATCCGCCTCGCGCGCCTCGGACACGACGCGCGCCGCTCGGGCATCCATGTGCGCTCGCTTCGCAGTATCGGATGTTGCCGACGCGTGAGTGACCGTCTTCGGCGATGGCGCGCCCTAGCGCCCTTAGCATCGCGATCGGCTCGATTGGAGCGGGTAGGCCGCTAACGAAATAGAGCGCTTCGGCCCGCCATGGCCCGGAGCAGACAATTTGCCAAGTACCGGTCTTTCTGATCAAAATTTGCGAGAGCTGGGGCGGCGGCATGGTGGGCTGGACAAAACTTGCTGCGATTAGGGATGGAGCGGCCGCAAGCGAGAGCGAGCGTTGGTTCTATCGTGTAGCTCTCATCAAGGCTGTCATTCTGACCGTCTGGAAGGGGGTAGCTCTGGCTGCCTTCACTGCGTTATTTGGCGTCACCTTCGCGCAGCTCTCTGAGGTCGCGTTCTCGATTGGGTGGGCATGGCTACTAATTGCGCCGCTCATCGACTTTGCGACGGCAAGCGCGGCGATGGTTCTCCTGACTCGTCGACTTAAGTTGCAGCGGTGGCTCTCGGCGCTTTCAGTGTTTTCGGTCTCAACGCTTTTTTCGATGGCGGGTTATCTCGCATTCTACTCGCTCGCGGCGGCGGTCTATGTCGAACTCGGCTCCCGAGACGTGTCTACCGATATTCCGGTGATAGATTGGTACAGGGGATTCATCGCTCCGATGAGCGCGGTGCTGACGGGTTACTTCGATGACGTTTTCGTCGGACTTGTAACCACTGGAATTGGCGGACTTATCGCCGGTCTATTCCGCGGTGGATCAGGTAACGCTGGCTGACTGACTTCGGCGACGGCGTGCCGGATTGACAGGCAGGGCCGCAACGGTTCGTTTGGAGCGGATCGGCCACTCGAAAATTTTCACGGGTGGCGCACGTGGCCCTAAGCTGCTCCTGTAGCCGGTGCTTTTCCGATTTGGCGCCGCGCTTCACTGTCGTCGGCCAAGAGCAAGCGAACGATCAATTCGAAAGTGCTTCCCAGGCCGGGGCGCGAGTCAACGGTCACGCGCCCACCCAACAAGTGTACGATCTTTTGCGTGCTTGGCGAGGATGCTCCAATAACGGACCATGCACGTTGTTTCAAAAGGCTCGATATGCGGTCGGCGACCTTAATCGGTTCGTTGTCGGCCGGTCTTGAGCGCTCGGCCGGCCGTAACAATGTGGCGACGCGGGCCCGATTGGCCCATTCCTGCCGTCGGAGCCCATTCTTCGAAGGCCTCCGCCAGCGCAAAATCTAAAATCGCTTGGAATTAAATGGTAAATCTCAAAAAGAGACCACGATGCCGCCCCGTTTCCTCTAATAATTCCCCGTTCATGACTCAGCATGGCGAGTCCGAGTCGTGCGCCGATGCGGCGGAAACGGAGTTCACGCAATTCGGCTGAAGCTTGGGGGCGCCGTTCCTTCAAGGGAGCGCGTCGCCTCCGTCTGCGCTTGGGCCATTCTAACAACGCACCAGAGCGTTGCCGGCATTGCGACCTTCCGCAGTGCGGGATGAAATTGTGGTCAGCGCCGAAGCTCTGCGCAAGCACTGTGAGGTGTCGGTCCGCGATTTCGATCCACTTGGCGCAAGATCTGCGCGCAGCGCGTCTCCCTAATGGAGATAACCTGGGCTCGGGAATAGGAAGGAGTGCTAAAACGTTTGTGGGAAATTAGACGGGGAGCTCGTTTATGGGCGATTTAAGATTTGGGGTCGCCTGCGTGGCGTTGTGCTGGGGGGTCGCGGACCAGGCGATTGCCCAAAGGTTGAGCGCCTCGATCGGCGGCTTCGAATTCACGGCGCGAGGCGAGCTTTCGGTTCAGGGAGCGACCTTCGAAGACCCGGCGACCTTGCTGTCCGATGAGGGCGGCGAGTGGGATGGGTCGCTGATCTTAAATGCCGAGCGGGTCACGCCTAGCGGCCTTGTGTATGGGTTGCGCGGCGAGATTGACACCGGCAATCGTGCTGTGGAGGATTTGCAGCGCGACGAGATTTACATTTACTTTGCCGGCGAGTTCGGGCGGGTGGAACTCGGCGAACAGGACGGCCCTGCTGACACCATTTCCTATCACGCGCCGGTGCTTGGGCTGGGACAAATCCGCGGCGATTTCTCTCGCTACGCTGGTTCGCTAGCGCTACTCAGCCCGCTCGATACCTCCGATGCTCCGAAGGTCGTTTATCTATCAGCCCCCCAAGGTGGGTTCCGCTTTGGCGCGTCGTATGCGCCCGAGTACACCGCGAATGAAAACAATCCCGATCCGCGCGCGCGTACGATTCAGGACAACGCGTTCGAAGTCGCGGGGGCCTACCAGACGACGTGGGGCGGCTGGGCGGGCGGGGTCAGCGTTGCATACGTGGCAGGCAAAGCCGACCCAAGCACCGAGCGCGGCGACTTGGACTCGTGGAGTGTCGGCGTGCAGTTCGGGCGCGGCGTAATCACGGTCGGCGGCGCGTACGTAATGCGCGGCGACAGCAACAGCCTCGTCGTTGGTTTGGACGAGGAAGAGATTAATCTCGGTGTGGCGTGGCGCGCCGACAATTGGGGTGCGGCGGTGTCAGCGTCGCAGTCAACGTCCAGCGTGTTCGACAATCGCTTGATCGGCGTCGGCGGTTACTACGAGATCGGCGAGTTCTGGGTGCTGCGCGCGGATCTGGTGTCGATCGACGAAGACAGCTCAGTTGGCCCTTCTGGGACCGGCTATGTCGGTCTCGCCGAAATCGCCTTTGTGTTCTGAGGACTACTCGTCCGCATTCCAGTTGGATGCGATCGCAGCTTGTTCGGCTTCCGGCGAGAGCGGATCGCCGCCGTTCAGCCGCGCGTAGGCTTCCTCAAGTTCCATGACGGCGACGTCGCCCACCGTGGCGTAACCGCCGCTGGCGTCGGGCCCGCCTTCGGACTCGATCAACACGATCACGCGCCACGCCCCGTCTTCGCGGCACATTACGCCGACAGACGCGGTCGCGCCGTGGTCGAACTCGACTTCGCGGCAATATTCGCCGCTGGCCGCCTGGAAGCTCAGGATCGGCTTCACAGAATCTCCGTCGGCGAGCGCCGCTGTCTGTCCGCTCGGGGTGGAATTCAGAGCGGCATACAAACGGTTGCCTGGCTCAACGCGGGCTAAGCTCATCAGCGACGGCGACTGGTTGATGCTGCCGACCCAATAACCGCCAGCGCCTATGATCGCAAAGCCCGCTACGGCGGCCGCCAAGCGGCGCCAGCGCAGGTTTGAATTTGTACGACGTAGCGCCGCCCGCGCCGCGAAGCCTTGTTCAACCACGCCGATCAAAGCGTCAGCCGCTCCCTGAGGCATCGGGAAAGCGGCTTCGAGGATTTGGTTCGCTTTGCGGAGGCGCTCGAGACGCGCCTGCAATGCCGGATCGCCGGCGATGCGCGATTCCAGGCGCGCGCGCTCAGCCTCGGGCACGGCATTGTCCAAGTATGCGAACAAATCGTCGTCGGAAACATGGTCAACCATGAGTGCGATCTCCGACATGATCAAGAGCCTCCAATAGTGACTTTCGCGCCCGCGAAAGCCGACTCATGACCGTGCCAATGGGAATTTTCAAAGTGTCGGCTACTTCTTGATAGGTCATGCCCTCGATCGCGACGAGCGAGAGCACGCTCAGGAATTCGATTGGGAGATCGGCCATCGCCGCTCGCGCGGCCTCTAATTCCAGACGGTGGTAGACAATGTCGCGTCCATCCTCGCCGGCTTGCTCGGCGGCTGAATCGATGTCCACGTGCTGCCCACGCCGCTTTTGCGATCGCACATCGTCTATCCAGGCATTGTAAGCAATGCGCAGCAGCCAGGACTCCATTTTGGTTCCCGGTCGCCAGCTGTCGAGGTTGGTTAGCGCCTTTTCCAAGGCGGTCTGCGCCAAATCTTCGCCCAGATGCGCGCTCCCCGTGATCGCCGCCGAAAACCGGCGAAGGCGCGGGATCGCGGCGATCATGAGCGCCCGAGGCGAGAAGGGGTCGGTGTCGTCTGCCATTACCCATGACCGTTAAACGCGCGGCTTGGTTTTCTATTCCAACAGAATGACAACTTTGCCCATTAAGGTCATGGGAATAAGTCCGCGAGTGAATCGTTTGCCAATCAGTGCCGGTGAAGCCACTCTTAAGCTTCGATATCGAAATGAGTTAACAGCATGGCCCGCAAGTCACAGCGACCGCGACTGACTCTACTCGCGCTTGTCGCCCTAGCGCTCGCGGTTGGGGATTCAGCGTCCCGGCTGGGCTCGGAGATCTGGGTGCGAGTCACCGGCGGGGACAGCCAAACGAGTTATGGGTCGGCTTTCGCGCAAGAAGATCCAGACGATGACGACGATGACGACGACGACGCGGGCTCTGACGGGGTCGGCGACGACGATCCGGGCAATGACGGCGCCGGCGACGATCTGGGCGACGACGATCTGGGCGACGACGATCCGGGCAATGACGGCGCCGGCGACGATCTGGGCGGCGATGATCCCAGCAATGACGACGGCCCCGACGGCGACGACGATCCGGGCAATGACGGCGCCGGCGACGATCTGGGCGGCGATGATCCCAGCAATGACGACGGCCCCGACGGCGACGACGATCCGGGCAATGACGGCGCCGGCGACGATCTGGGCGGCGATGATC
>CAZNTI010000004.1:16170-22097 GCA_964575885.1 uncultured Terricaulis sp. | reverse complement strand
TCCCGATCTGAAACTCATGGAAGCGCTCGTCGGCGCGGCGCTGGCCGCCGGTCAACCCGGCATCGCGCGCGTCACCGCCGAAACCCGCTGCGGGCGCGCGTTGGGAGCGGAAGTACTGATCACGCCCCTCAAGGTCGAGGGCCGCATTGGCCATCGGCTGCTGGGCCTCTTTCAAGCTCTGGGCGGCGAGCCCTTCGTGGCCGGTCGCGCCATCGTGCGGCTGAAGCTGGGTTCGCTGCATCCCCCGCCCGCCAAGGTTCCGGTCGGCGTGCGCTTGGTCGTGTCCAACGATTGATCCAAGCGGCGCCAGCAGCGCTTGGAGTTTGAACTCGTCTCGCTATTTCGGCGGCGCCTTGATGCGCAGCTCGACGCGGCGATTCTGCGCACGCCCCCATTCGGTGGAGTTCGAAGCGACAGGCTCCCACTCGCCCATGCCGCTCGCGCCCAGCCGGCGCGGATCAGCGCCGTAGCGCCGCAGCAGCGCCACGACCGCGTTGGCGCGCTGTTCGGAGAGCTGCTGATTGTAGGCGTCGCCGCCGACGGCGTCGGCATGGCCGACCACATCCACCCACATGCCTGGATGGCGCGACAACGTCTGCGCCAGTTGTCGGATGCCCGGCTCGAACTCGGCGCGCACTTCGGCGCGGTTGAACGCGAAGGTGATGTCGGAGGCGAGCGCTACCCGCACCTCGTCGGGCGCGACGCGTTCCACCCGCGCGCCTTCCGGCGCGGAGGCGCGCATCTCTGTTTCGAGGCGATCCATCGCGCTTTGTGCGAGCGCCTGGGGCGCAGCCAACATTGTCGCCAGTATCACAAGGATGAAGCGCATTTTTGCCTCCGTGCCGACGACGCTCTCGGCCCGGTCTTTGTCAATTCTGCGGCCAGCCGCGACGCGCCAGGAAGCGGTCGAAACCCACGATGGCGAGCGCCCCAAGCACGAACGCGAGCGTCAGCGCCGACAGGTTCGCCGCAACACCGCGCCACGGCGTCGTGCTCGGATCCATGAAGAAATATGGATAGAAACCGTCGACGGCCCCGCGCGCAAGCCCATAGGCGGCGTAGCCGATCGGCCATAGCGCGCAAAACAATGCCGCGCGCCAGCGCAAGCCGCCATGGGGGCGCAACACCCAGAAGATCGCAAAAATCGCCGGCGTCACCTGGTGCACGCCGATATCGGCCGCCAGCTGCAGTCCCTGTGGATGCCAGCGCGACGCCAGCAACAGGTTATAGACCGCGCACACGAACAGGATCGATGTCAGCCCCATCAATTCCACGCTGGGGGCGTTGAAACCGGTGCGGTCGGCCGGCGCAAGTGCGGCGCGCGCCATCACGATCGTCACCAGCGCGTTGGTGAGGATGGTGAAATACGCGAAGAACCGCCACGCCGCCGCAAGCGCGCCGGCTTCGCGCATGTCCTGCAGGATGAGCCAATATTGCAGCGCCAGCCCCGCCGCGCCGACAACCGCGCCGATCGCGGCTACCGCGCGCGCCGTCACAGCGCCGCGGTCCGCTCATCCTCGGCGATCGGCGCCTCCTGGCGGGGGAGCGGCGGCTTGCCGCGCAGCAGGTCGGCGGCTTTTTCAGCGATCATGATTGTCGGCGCGTTGGTGTTGCCGCCGATCAGGGTGGGCATCACCGATGCATCGACCACGCGCAGGCCTTGAACGCCGCGCACCCTGAGTTCGGCGTCGACCGGCGCGTTCGCATCTGCGCCCATCCGCACGGAGCCGACCGGATGGTAGATGGTTTCCGCTGTGGCGCGAATCCACGCATCGATCTCAGCGTCAGTGCGCACATGCGCGCCCGGCCGCATCTCGGGTCCGCGCAATGACCGCAGCGCGTCCTGGGCGACGATATCGCGCACCACCTTGACGGCGTCGCGCATCGTGCGCCGATCGATCTCAGCTTCCAGATAATGCGGGTCGATCAGGGGTTCGGCGAACGGATCGGCCGACGCCAGCGTCACCTCGCCACGGCTTTCGGGCCGCAACTGACAGGCATGCAGCGTGAAGCCGTCGCACTGGGCTTTTACTTTGGCATGCTCGATCATGACCGCATTGACGAGGTGGATCTGGATATCGGGGCGATCCAATTCGCCGCGAGTTTTCAGGAAGGCGCCGGCGTGAAGGTGGTTGGTGCGGCCGTGGCCCTGCTTACGCAACATGTACTGAAGGCCGATCATCGGCTGCCTCAGGCCTTTGGTTTTCGAGTACATCGAGAGCGGCTTGGTCATCTCGTGGATGACGCTGATGTCCAGATGATCCTGCAGATTGCGTCCGACCTCGGGCGCGTCGCAGGCAATCTCAATGCCATGTTTGCGCAACGCGTCCGCGGGCCCGACGCCCGACAGCAGCAGCAAGTGCGGCGACTGGAACGCTCCCGCGGCAAGCAGCACCTCTTGGCCGGCAAAGACCTTTTCCGCCGGCTTGCCGCGCCCGGCGGCGTACTCGACGCCGATCGCCCTGCCGTTTTCGATCAGCAGGCGCGTCGCGTGCGCATTGGTGATGACGGTGAGGTTGGGCCGCGACAGAGCCGGTTTTAGATAGGCCGCCGCAGCGCTCCAGCGTTCGCCGTCGCGGATGGTGAGGTGATAAGGCCCGACGCCTTCTTGCTGAAAGCCGTTGAAGTCGCGGGTGACGGGAAAGCCCGCCTGCCGCCCGGCTTGGATGAACGCTTTGTAGATCGGATCGCCAGGAGGCCCGCGCGACACCCAAAGCGGGCCGCCGGCGCCATTCCAGAGGTCGGCGCCATCCTCATGGTGCTGCGAGCGCTTGAAGTAAGGCAGCACATCCGCGTAGCCCCACCCCGTCAGCCCCATTTGTCGCCACTGATCGTAGTCGCGCGCGTGGCCGCGCACGTAAATCATGCCGTTGATGGCCGACGAGCCCCCCCATCCACGTCCACGCGGCTGATACAGGCGGCGCCCGTCCAGATGCGTTTGGGGAACGGTCTCGAAGCCCCAATTCACGGCGCCCTTGTTGGCGATCAGGTTGCCGGCGCCGGCCGGCATCTTCACCAGCACCGACTCGTTTTTGCCCCCCGCTTCCAGCAGCGCGACCTTCACGCTAGGGTCTTCCGTCAACCGAGCCGCCAGCGTGCAGCCCGCGCTTCCGGCGCCGACGACGACGTAATCGAAACCTGCCTCAGCCACGCGTGTCCCCGCTCCTCGACATCTCTGTATACGCCGACATTGCGCCCTCGCGGCACTCGCGGGAAGCCCTGCCGCGCCGTCAAAGGCTTAAGCAAACCTTTACGCTGAACAGGCATTAACTTGCCCATGTCCGCCGCCGAAAAGCTCGACCTCGCCGCCGCCGCGCGCCAACTCACCGCCGCACAGGTGCGCTTGCGGGAGCGCCGCCGCTTCCGCCGCCTGCCGGTCACGGTCAGCGGGCGCATGCTGGGCAGCGTCAGCGGCGAACAGGATTGCCGCACCGCCGACATCTCCCCCGGCGACGTGCGCATCGTGTCGCCGCAACCGCCCAAAGTCGGCGAACGCGTCGTCATCTACCTGGAGGGGATCGGTCGGGTGTCCGGCCAGGTGGCTCGCCGGTGCGGCGAAGGCGAGGTCGCGGTCATCTTCGACTTCACCGCCCACAAGCGCGAGAAAATGGCTGAGATGTTAACCCTTATCATCAACCGCGACCTTGGCGTCGAGGGGCCGATGCGCGCTCCGACCGGAGAGGGCGGCGCGCGGGTGCGCCTCGAATTCGAGACCGGGCAAGCGTATGAGGGAGAGATTCTGGATTTCTCGCTCGCAGGACTCACTGTGCGCACCGGCCGGCCGCCGCCGCTGCTCGGCGTGTGGGTGCGGGCCGGCAATGTCTATGGCCGCGTCGCCAGGCTGATCGAAGGCGGCTTCGCCATCGACTTCGAGACCCGTCCGCGGGCGCCCGCCGCTTCCGATTAGCCCGGCACGGGCGTTGCAGACCCCGATTCGCCGGCGGCGCGCATGCGCAGGCCGTGCCGAAACGGAGCACGCCTCGTGGCTGATGAGATCCTTGCCAGCGCCGCGACCGCCAAATGGTGGGTGCAGACGCGTGGCCGCGCGTTCGGCCCCTACGGCCTCGAACAGATGGCGCGCTTTCTCGCTGAAGGCCGCGTGCGCCCCAACTCGTTGGTTTCGGACAAGCCAGACGGCGGCTGGACCGAAGCGCGGCGGGTGCCGGCGTTGCGGGGCCTGCGTGCGCCGCAACTTGGGGCCGAACCGCCGAGCGAAGCCGCCAACGTGTTCGTGCACGCCGAGATTTTTTCAGGCGCGACAATGGCGTTTCTCGCCGCCCTCGAAGACATGGGCAGCGTCTGCGAACTTTGCCCCGACCTCTGGCTCGTGCGCACGCGCTTCTCCGCCGGCATGATTCGCAACACCCTCTCGCAGACGCTTGAACGCGGCGACCGCTTCGTTGTGATCGACGCCACCCGCGACCGCTTCGCCTGGTTCAATCTCGGCCCCGAGGTGGATGTGCGCATAAGTCATGTCTGGAACGGTCAGTTGCGGAGCGATCCGCCGGCGGCCGGGCCCGCACGACCAAGCGCCTGATCAGCACGACCAACGCCGCCTCCAAATGCGCGGGCGGCGGCATCTCAGCGGTAGGTAACCGAGGAGAGAGGGTTATGCCTGGTCCCAAATCGCGCCTGCTTGCAGCGGCGAGCATCATCTGGTTTGCGTCCACGGTCGGTCTGGCTGCGCAAGAGCAAAGCAACGAGATCGTCGTCGTCGGCCGCGGCGCCGAGCAGACCGAGCGCTTCGTTGAGCAGATCTCCATCGCACCAACCAGCACCGATCAAATCGCGCGCTGGGACACCAGTATCTGCGCCAGCGTCGCAGGCCTGCCCCAGCGCCAGGGCCAATTCCTCGCCGACCAACTGGCGCGCCGCGCCAATGAATTGGGGCTTTCCCCGGGCGCACCGGGCTGCACGCCGAATGTCGCCATCTTCGTGAGCAATGACGCCAACGCCACTGCACGGCGGATGTTCGAGCAGGACCGGTCGCTGTTTGCGTATCGCAGCGACAGCGCGCTCGCCTCGCTTGGCGAAGCCGCGCTGATGAGCTTTCTCGACACGCCGCGCGCGGTGCGCTGGTGGCACGTCTCCGAGACCATCACCGCCGACGGGTTCGCGCTGCGCGGCGACGCCTCCACCGGCGGCATCGAAAATGCGGCGGCGGTGCGCTCCAGCGGCTCGCGTCTGCGCAGCGACGTGCGCCAGGATTTCGCCCGCGCCATCATCATCGTCGATGCAAGCCGCGTCGGCGACGTTCAATTGTCGGCGTTGGCCGACTACATCGCCATGGTGACGCTGGCCCAGATCAATCCCAGCGCCGACGCGTCGGGCTATCCGAGCATTCTCAATCTCTTCGCCGCCGACCCCGCGGGCGGGGGCGCCACCGAACTCACCGCCTGGGACCGCGCCTATCTGGAGGGGCTTTACGGCGCCACGCGCAGCGCTGTGAACAGCCAACAGCAAATGCGCGAGATCGCACGCGCCATGCAGGCGCCCGCGAGCTGAAGCTCAGGTGAACCGGCTGGGTCGCAGGTCGCGCTTGTAGCGCATCCAGTTCTCCACGTAGTGCGCGGCGGAGAACTGGATGAGCTGCCTTTGCGGCTCTTCGAGTTTGCGCACCGCGCGCGCCGGCGCGCCAGTGATCAGCGAGCCCTCCTCGAAGCTCTTGCGCTCAGTCACCAGCGCGTGGGCGCCGACGAGACAGAAACTCGGAATCACGGCGTGGTTCAGCACTGTCGCCTTGATGCCGATCAACGCGGCGTCACCGATCGTGCACCCATGCAGCATCGCCTGGTGTCCGATGGTGACGTCGCGCCCGATGCTCAGCGGCGCGCCCATATCGGTGTGCAGCACCGACCCGTCCTGCACGTTGGAATTTTCCCCCACCACGATCGGCTCGTTGTCGCCGCGCAGCACCGCCCCCCACC
>CAZNTI010000004.1:3680-16160 GCA_964575885.1 uncultured Terricaulis sp. | reverse complement strand
TCTTCAGCACCACCCGCCCGATAAGCACCGCGGTTGGCGCTACCCAGAACGCAGCCTCGTCCTCGACCTCGAGATCGGCGTCGGCCAGCGCGTAAATCGGCATGCGGAATTCCTCTCGCGAAAGTTTCGTGACGTTCCGGTCCTTCAACGCGTCGTTAACCGGATGGGCGTCTCATGAGAAGCATCGGATCGGTCGTTTCCGATCCACCCGTCTCCAGAGCTTAACAGCTCTATTGTGGGGGAGAGCGTGGGCGTTAGGCGCAAGATCAGCGCACTCGACATTCCGCCGCCCGGCGCAGCCTTCGACGACTCTTCTTTCAGCCCCTTTTTCGACCCGCCGAGCAGAAGCACGGCGGCCTCCACCCGCTCCAGCAAGGAGAGCACGATGGCTAAGCGCACGACCCGGCGTAGGCAGTCTCAAGGCGCGTCCAACATACAAGAGCTTCAACACGAGGAACGTCGGCAGCGCAATCTGCAGGTGGTGGAAGGCGGCTGGCACCCCGCCAATGACGGGCCGCGCGAACAGAGCTTCGTAAAGAATGTGCGGCCGAAATCGAAGGGCCAGACCCAGTTGATGGAAGCCATCGACCAGCACGCGCTGGTGCTGGCGCTGGGGCCGGCCGGCACCGGCAAAACCTACATCGCCATCGCCAAGGCCGTCGAGGCGCTGGAGAGCGGCAAATGCGGCCGCATCGTGCTCTCGCGCCCCGCGGTCGAAGCCGGCGAAAGCCTGGGCTTTCTGCCCGGCGCCATGGAAGACAAACTCGCCCCCTATCTACGCCCGCTCTACGACGCTCTGACCGACCGGCTCTCGGCCAAGCGCCTGAAGGCGCTGATCGCCGAGGGGCTGATCGAGATCGCTCCTGTTGGGTTCATGCGCGGGCGCACGCTCAACAACGCGTTCGTGGTTATCGACGAAGCGCAGAACTGCACCTACGGCCAGATCAAGATGCTGCTGACGCGGCTTGGCTGGCACTCCACGATGGTGGTCACCGGCGACCCCGCGCAGACCGACCTGCTGCCCGACCTGTCGGGTCTCGCCGCCATCGCGGGAAAACTTGACGCGCTCTCAAACGTTTCGGTGGTCCGTCTCGGCGATGCCGACATCGTGCGCCATCCCCTCGTCGCGTCGATGTTGGGTGTCTTGTAGCCGCTCGCGCGCGTCGCCCTCGCGATGCGTTGGACTTTGTGTTGGATTCAACGACATGACTTCCCCCCGGCCATTGGCCGGGGTTTTCTTTTAGTCTTCCAGGTCGATGTCGAGAATGCTCATGGTGAGGTAATAGCCGTCATCGTCGGCCGAGAGCGTGCCGATGAATTCATCACCGACATACACCTCGGCGGAGTCGGTTTTGCGCGGGCGCTGGCGGACTTCCAGCGCGGTGGCGCGCAATTGCTCACGCAGTATCCCCTGCAGCCGCGCCCGTTCAGCGTCATCGATCGGCGCGTTCTTCTTTGCGCCCGCCGCGCGCGGCACCAGCAGGCTCATGGCGTAGCTGGTTTCGCCTTCGTCCTCGTCTTTGGCGATGTCGGCGACGGCTTTGCCGTCGATCAACATCTCGCCATCCTGGCCGCTGGCCCGCACCGATACGGTGGAAGACCCCAGCAGCTTGCTGAGATATGCGCCAAGGCGCGTGCATTCGGCTTTGTCCACGGCCGGCTCCTTCTTGCGCGGAAGAATCAGGCCTTGCGGCGTGAAGGTCAAGCGCCCGGATGCGCTTTGGATCGGCGCAGCCGACGCTTTCAGTCGAAATCCCAATGCGTCGCCTGACGGCGCAGATGGCGGCCGGCGAGAAAGGTGAAGAGCGCCACCAGTGCGAACACGCCCATCATCACCAGATAGCCGAACATGCCATCTTCGATGGCGCCCATCAGCGTAAACGGCGTGTAGGCTGCGATCAGCCCCAGCACCAGCGCCAGCGCTGCGCCGGTCTTGATCAGCACGTCGCCGAAAAAGTAGTTGCGGTCGATCTCGCTGCGTGGGCGGCGCGCGGGGCGGGGGGCGGATTTTTCTTTGCTCATAGCTGCGAGCTTAGCGGGATTCGCGCCCAGGTCTTTGGCAAGCCTCCGACCCTTGCAGGCGCGCAACTATCAGCGCCCGCGGCGCGCCTGCATCTCGCGTTCGAGTTCGTAGGAAATCACAGCGCTACGCGCTTCAGAGCGGACTTCCTCGCTGCAATTGCTGCGCGTAAACGCCTCTGCCAATTGCAGTGCGCGGTCGAGATTGTCACCCCAACCCGATTTGGTGTCGAACAGCGCCGCGAACCCGGTCCATGGCATCATGGTCTGCCCCAGTTCGCTACTCTCGAAAATCCGGTGGAAGGTAGGCTGGAAGAACCCAAGGCGCGCCGAGATCGTGCCGGTGTCGGCCGGACGCAGCTCGTCCAGGAAGTCCACCCAAACCCGATTGGCTTCACGGCACATCTCGATGATGCGCGTGTCGCCACGGCTCAAGCGCTCCAAGAGTTCGTGCATCATTTCATCCCCACCACTTGGCTGGCCTGGCGCTGAAATTAGCGGCCTTTTCCAACGCCGCAGATACGGCGAATACCCGCTCTTCGTCCAGGGCTTTGCCGATAACTTGCAGTCCCAACGGCAGCCCCTTGGCGTCCAGCGCCGCTGGCAGCGCCAAAGCCGGCAATCCCGCGAGGTTGGCGGTCACCGTGAAAATGTCGTTGAGGTACATGGCCACAGGATCGCCGGACTTTTCGCCCAGCGCGAACGCCGCCGACGGCGTCGCCGGGGTGAGGATCGCGTCCACCTCTGCGAAGGCGTCGCGAAAATCCTGAGCGATGCGCTGGCGCACCTTTTGGGCGCGCAAATAATAGGCGTCGTAGTAGCCGGCCGAGAGCACATAAGTGCCGATCAGGATGCGCCGCTGCACCTCCGCGCCGAAGCCCCTGGCGCGGGTCTGTTCGTAGGTCGCCGTCAAATCCTTGCCCGAAACGCGAGCGCCGTAGCGCATGCCGTCATAGCGGGCGAGGTTCGACGAAGCCTCCGCCGGCGCGACGATGTAGTAGGCCGGCAACGCATACTTGGTGTGTTTGAGGCTGATGGTCTTGATTTTGGCGCCGGCCTCTTTCGCCCACTCCACGCCTTGCGCCCAAAGCGCCTCGATCTCGTCGGGCATGCCGTCGACGCGATATTCCTGCGGCACGCCGATGGTCATGCCTTTAATCGAGCGGGCGCAGGCGGCGCGGAAGTCCGGCAGCGGGTTTGGCAGCGACGTTGAATCCCTGGGGTCGTGGCCGGCCATCGAGCCCAGCAGGATCGCTGCGTCTTCGACGCTCTTGGCGATCGGGCCGGCCTGGTCCAGCGATGACGCGAACGCCACGATGCCCCATCTCGAACAGCGCCCGTAGGTGGGTTTGATCCCAACCGTTCCGGTGAACGCCGCCGGCTGGCGGATCGAGCCGCCGGTATCGGTCGCAGTGGCCCCGAGGCAGAGATCGGCGGCCACCGCCGACGCAGAGCCGCCCGAGGAGCCGCCCGGGGTAAGTTGCGCGTCCTCGTTGCCGCGCCGCCACGGATTGACGACGTTGCCGAAGGCGCTGGTCTCGTTGGAAGAGCCCATCGCGAACTCATCCATGTTGAGCTTGCCCAACATTACCGCGCCGTCGCGCCACAGCTGCGCGGTTACCGTGCTTTCATAGCTCGGGGTGAAAGCGCCGAGGATGTTTGAGCCTGCCGTGGTGGGCACGCCTTCGGTGCAGAACAGATCCTTGATACCGAGCGGTGCGCCCTCCAGCGCGCCAGCCTTGCCTGCCTTGCGCTTCTTGTCGCTCGCCTTAGCCTGCGCGCGCGCCTTCTCGCCCGTCACCACGACAAAGGCGTTGAGATGCGGGTTCGCCTCCGCGATCGCGGCGAGGAACGCCTCGGTGAGCTCAGCGGAGGAGAATTGCTTCTTCTCCATGCCGTCGAGCGCTGCGGCAAGGGTCAGCTTGGTAAGGTCGGTCATTGAGCAAGTGATTTTTCGTAAAAGATATTGTGGCCGGTGTCGGCGGGATAATCGAGCACAGCGTTGCAGCGCATGAATCCCTGTCGCTCGTACACGCGCCATGCCGCAGCAAAACTCTCCACCGCCCCAGTTTCCAACACTAGGCGCTGAAACCCTTCCCGCTCCGCCAACTCCGCGATGCGCGCGACGATGGCCTCGCCCACGCCCAGCCCGCGCGCCTCGGGGATCGTGTACATCCGCTTGACTTCGCCGACGCCGCCGGCATGGCGCTTCAGGGCCCCCATGCCGATAGCGCGCCCAATCTCGTCACGGGCGATGAAGACGGTCGTGTCGGGCTGCGCCATTTGCTCAGCGGTCATGTGATGGCAGAACTCGCGCGGCGTTTCGCCCAGCGCCCATGCGGTGAGCGCCGCCACCAAACCGCGCACGTCGTCCGTAAGCGGCGACTCGACAGCGATGGTGAAGCTCATGTCGCTCTCACTCCACCACCTTCGGCACCACGAAGAAGCCGTCCTCGGCTTTGGGCGCGTTCGCGAGCACTAGGGCGGGATCGCCGCCGTCAGTGACGACGTCTTCACGCATCGGCAGCGCCAGGCCCTCCACAGCGCTGGTCATGGGCTCGACGCCCTCGATGTCGACCTCGTTGAGCTGCTCGATCCAGGCCATGATGCCGTTCAGCTCGTCCGCCATGGGCTTGACCCGGTCTTCGGGCAACGCCAGGCGCGCGAGCTTCGCCACTTTGCGCACGGTTTTCTCGTCGATTGACATTCCCGGGGCTTACCTGTCCCGGCGGCGGCGTTCAAGCGCGCCAACCCGCACAACGTGGCTTGATCCGAGAGCGGTGCGAGGACAAACCGCGCAGCGTGCCCCTGTTGGATCTCACCGCGTTCGCCCCCGCGCTGCCGCCCGCCGGCGCGCTCCTCGGCGTCGATCCCGGCGAAAAGCGCATCGGCATCGCCGTCAGCGACACCACGCGGCTGATCGCCTCTTCGCTCGACATTGTCACCCGCAGCAGATTCGCCGCCGACGCCCAGGCGCTCTTCAAGTTCTACCACGCCCGCCAATGCGTCGGCATGGTCGTGGGGCTGCCGCTCAACATGGACGGCTCGGCCGGCCCGGCCGCGCAATCGGCGCGGGCGTTCGCGCGCAATCTGCTCGGCGTTTCCGATGTGCCGCTGCTGCTGTGGGACGAGCGGCTTTCTACCGCGGCGGTAACCCGCACCCTGATCGAGGGCGACGCCTCGCGCCGGCGGCGGGCCCAGGTCGTCGACAAAATGGCTGCCGCATACATGCTTCAGGGCGCGCTCGACGCGCTCAGAGAGCGTGCGCTCGATGGGTGAGGTTTTCACCGCGCTTGCGCCGGTTTTCATTCTGATTGCGCTCGGCTGGCTGGCGCGCAACCGGCGGCTGGCGGAGCCCGAAGCGTTCGGGGCGGTGAACCGCTTTGGCTATTTCGTGCTCTACCCGGCGTTTCTGTTCACGATCGTGACCGGCGCCGATTTTTCGAACCCCGACGCTGCGCCGTTTGTGGTCGGCGTACTGGCGGGCTTTGCGGTGATGGCGCTGCTGACGCTTGCATTGCGGCTGGTGTTTCGCGGCGATGGACCAGCTTACACCAGCGTGGTGCAGGGCTCGCTGCGCTGGAATGGCTTTCCGCTGCTGGCGGCGGCCACCGCGCTTTTCGGCGCAGACGGCACGGCGCTGATCGGTCTGGCGTTTGGGCCGCTGGTGTTCTTGGTCAATGTCTTCGCAGTGATCGTGCTAGCGCGCTGGGGATCAGCCGCGGCCTCAAGCTGGCGCGCCATACTGGACCAGATCCTGATCAACCCGCTGATACTGGCGTGCGGGGCGGGGCTGATCGTGCAGGCTGTCGGCGTCACCGATTTCGGGCCGCTGAGCGAGGCGCTACGCCTGCTCGGCCAGGCGGCCATGCCGGTGGCGCTGATCACCGTGGGCGCCGGGCTCGACTTCAAGGCGCTGCGCGCAGACAGCGTCAAGATCGGCGTCGCCACCGCGCTGAAGCTGCTGGCGGCGCCGTGCGTGCTTTGGGCCACAACCACGCTGAGCGGCGCGAGCCCGCTCGCGGTCGCCGTGGCGGTTGGCATCGGAGCGACGCCCACCGCGGCCGCGGGCTACACGTTGGCGCGCGAAATGGGCGGCGACGCTCGCCTGATCGCCGCCATCATCACCGCCACCACCCTGATCTCATTCGTGACCATGCCGATCGCCATCGCGCTGGCGCTGCACTAGCCCTTGAACAGATCCCCCTGGAGGTTGCCCAGCGGCGCCACCGGCGCGCTCGGGCCCACGATCATGTCCGGGTCTTCCTCGAAGCCCGGGTGATTGGTGTGATCGACGACGTAGGTTTTGTCGTGCGCTGCGGGCTCAAGCGGCGCATGTACGCGCGCCTCCACCGGCGCTGCCTTGCCGACGCCGAGACCCGCCACCACCGCCGCCAGCGCCACACCCACCGGCCGCAGGGTCAAATCATCACGGCGATCGTTCGTCCTGGCGTCCTTCATGGCGGCCTCCTCACAGCTATTCCTTCGGCGTTAACCAATTAACCACTATTGGAACAAAGCAAGTACAGCACCGAGTCCGAGGCGACAATGGGGCTGAAACAAAAAATCTTGGTCATCTCTCCGTCACGCTTGCGGCAGCTCCGACACACGCCTTAACAAGCTGCCATGGCCCAGCGACCCTCCGGCGTGAAAGCAGCTCCAGCGCATTCGCAGCCGATCCGGTTTCGGAAGCGCCATCTCCTCGCCATCGCCGACCTCAATCGCATCGAAGCTGAGAGCCTGCTCGACAGGGCCGAGAGCTTCACCCCGCTGCTCGACGCCAAAATAAAAAAACTCGATACTCTGCGCGGGCGAACCCTGGTCAATCTCTTCTTCGAGAACTCCACCCGCACGCAAAGCTCGTTCGAACTTGCGGGCAAACGCATGGGCGCCGATGTCGTGAACATGTCGGTGCGGTCATCGAGCGTCGCCAAGGGCGAAACGCTTATCGATACGGCCGCGACCTTGAACGCGATGCGCGCCGATCTGCTGGTGGTGCGCCACGGCGCATCGGGGGCCGCGAAACTGTTGTCGCAGAAGGTCGATTGCGCCGTCATCAACGCCGGCGACGGCCAGCACGAACATCCCACGCAGGCGCTGCTCGACGCCTTCACCATCCGTGGCAAACTCGGCGCAATCGAAGGCTTGATCGTCGCCATCTGCGGCGACGTGCTGCATTCGCGCGTGGCGCGGTCGAACGTTGCCTTGCTCACGATGCTGGGCGCACAGGTGCGCCTGATCGCGCCGCCGACATTGATGCCGGCCGGGGCCGAACGCTGGGGCGCTGCGGTCTTCGCCAATATGCGCGACGGTCTGAAGGACGCCGACGTCGTGATGATGCTGCGCGTACAGCGCGAGCGCATGACCGGCGGCTTCTTTCCGTCCGCACGCGAGTATTTCTGGTTCTACGGGCTCGACGAAGACAAGCTGAAACTGGCCAAGCCCGGCGCGCTGGTGATGCATCCAGGCCCCATGAATCGCGGCGTCGAGATCGCCTCGAGCGTCGCCGACGACGCTAGCGTTTCGCTGATCGAGACCCAGGTGCGCAACGGCGTCGCAGTGCGCATGGCGGTGCTGGAGACGCTGGCTGAAGGCGCCGCCGGCGAGGAGGTGCGCTAGTGTGGATGTTCCTGCTGTGGTGGTGCGTCGATGATCACCTCGCCGCCGCTTTGGAGACGCCCGGCCTCGGCACGCTGCCGATTTGGGTGCCGTTCATCATCGCGATCGCGTTCTCGACGACGCTGAGCGTGGCGATGAAGAAGTGACCCGCCCCACCCTCATGACCAACGTCAATCTGATCGATCCTGCGACGGACAAGGTCGCAGAGGGCGCGATCCTTTTTGACGAGCATATACTGGATGTTTTTTACGACGCACCGGCGGCATCCCGCGACGCGGACGTGATCGACGCCCGCGGCGCTCATCTCGCACCTGGCCTTATCGACATGCGCGTGAGCATCGGCGAGCCCGGCGCCGAGCACAAGGAAACCTTCAAGTCAGCGGGGCGCGCAGCCGCTGCGGGCGGGGTCACCACCATCGTGATGACCCCCAACACGACGCCGGTGATCGACGATCAGAGTCTGGTGGATTTCGTGCTGCGCCGCGGGATCGACCGCTCGGGGGGCGTGCGCATTCTGCCGGCGGCGGCGCTCACCAAGCATCTCGACGGCGAACAGATGACCGAGATCGGGCTAATGGCGGAAGCCGGCGCGGTGCTGTTCTCCAACGGCGACAAGCCGATTGTCGACAGCCGCGTGCTGCGCCGGGCGCTTTCCTACGCCACCGCCTTCGGGGTGCTGGTTTCGCATCGCCCGGAAGATCCGTTCCTGGCCCGCGGCGGGGTCATGCACGAGAGCGAACTGGCCGCCCGGCTCGGCCTGCCCGGCATTCCCGCGGCCGCGGAACTGATCATGGCCGAACGCGATCTGGCGCTCGCCGAACTCACGCGCGGCAGGCTGCTGCTCGACATGGTGTCCTCGGCGCAGACGCTGCCGGCGCTGAAGCGCGCCAAGCAGCGCGGCGTCGCCGCCCGCGCCAGCGTCAACGTGCATCACCTGGTCTTGAACGAGAACGACGTCGACGGGTATCGCACCTTCGCCAAGCTCTCGCCGCCGCTGCGCAGCGAAGCCGATCGCCTGGCCTTGGTTGAGGCGGTGCGCGAAGGCCTGATCGACGTGATTGTGTCGGGCCACGATCCCCAGCCGGCTGAGGAAAAGCGCCTGCCGTTCGAGGAGGCCGCGTTCGGCGCAGTAGGCCTTGAAACGCTGCTGCCCGGCGCGCTGACGCTTTTTCACAACGGCCATATCGGCCTCAACGCCCTGTTCCGGGCCATGACGTTGAAACCAGCCGAGCTCTTAAAGCTGCCGCAAGGCCGTCTCGCCAAAGGCGCGCCCGCCGACCTCATCCTCCTCGACCTCGGCGCACCGTTTCAGCTCGATTCCGATAAGCTCAAGTCGAAGACCAACAATTCCCCCTTCGATGAAAAGCTGTTGCAGGGCGTCGTCAAACGGACATTCATCGCGGGCAAGACAGTCTTCAACGCGGCGGCATGAGGTAAGGAGCTTGGCGATGCGCATTGTACTTCTCGTGGCGATGTTGGGCGTGTCGGCGTGCGCGTCCTATCCCGGCGGCCCGGGCCAAACACCGCGCCCGCTGCCCACCAGCGGTCCCATCGCCTATCAATGCGCCGACGGCACCCAGCTGATGGTGGACGTCAACGACGGGCAGGCCCGCGTCGCCATCGTAGGCGGCCCGTCAATGGTGCTGCCGAGCGCCGGCGAGGACTATTACTCCAACGGCCGCTACGGCTTCCGCGGCGGCGGCGCCGCGGCGCAATGGGAAATCGGCCGGCGCGCGCCGATCGCCTGCCGCGGCGGTTGAGGATGAAGCTGTTTGCGGTTCTTGTGGGCGGCAAGCACGCGCGCGCGTTGATCGAGCTGCACGACGTCCAGTTCGTGGCGGCGGCGTCGATCGAAGCCGCGGTCCCGGTGCTGCGCCGGCGCTGGTGGGGCATTCCTGCGTCGCTGCACATCGACGCCTACGCCGAAATCGACACGCTTGACGGCTTTCGCGTCGAACCCGCCCCGGCCGCCAAAGCGCCGCGGGGCGCGCTGTCGCTCTATTTCGTGAACACCGGCGGTTACGTGGATGGGGCCTTCGCGGAGGAGCACGCGTATTCTTTTCACGTCGGCGCCGACAAGCGCGCGATCTGGGCCGCGGCCAAGGCGCGCGCCCGGTTCGGCCAGAAGCACCAGGACAATTTCGATCCCATCGACGATGTCGTGTGCGTCGACGATGCGCTGGCCGAGCAGGCGTACGGATTGCGCTTCACGCCAGCGCCGGGCGCGCCCGACATCGTGCGCATCAGCGCCACCTACATGAAGCTCGGCGCTTAGCCGCGTTCAGCCTTCGTCCAGCACGCCGGTGCGGGCGAGCGCTGAGAACCATGCATAGCTCGCCTTCGGCGTGCGCGCGCCGGTGTTGCGGTCTTGCGCCACCAGCCCGAATTTCGAGCGATAGCCTTCGGCCCATTCCCAATTGTCGACCAGAGTCCAATGGAAATAGCCGCCGATATTGGCGCCCGCCTCTATGGCGCTCTTCACCGCTTCCAGATGCCGACGCAGGTAGGCGATGCGGAACTCGTCATCCAAATCCGCCGGCCCGTCGCTGAACGGATCAGAACAGCCGTTCTCGGTGATGTAGACGCGCGGATTGCCGTAGCGCTCGCGTACGCGCGTCAGCATTTCGTGGAGGCCCGACGCATCCACATGGCGGCCGAAGGCGTCCAGCTCCACGCCGCGGGGCGGATCAGCGGGCGCAAGAAAGCTCGGCGCGCCGGCGTCGAAGCGCATATAGGCCGGCGCGTAATAATTGACCCCGAGGAAGTCGATGGGCTGGCGGATGAGCGCAAGGTCGCCCGCGCGCAGCACGCTTTCGACCATGCCGAGCGCCGTCTTGGGATACGCGCCCTGGAACAGCGGATCGAGGAAAGCGCCGTTCCAAGCTTCGTCGAAGCCATCGGCGGCCAGCTGATGCAATGGCCCCAGCACGCCGCCAGCGGCGCGCGAGGGCATCAGCGCCATCGTGGTGCCGATCTGAAGATCGCTGCGGGCCGCGCGCATCGACTGGATCGCCAGCCCTTGCGCCAAATTCTGGTGATGGATGGCGGGCCCGAGCAGGTCGGCGTCGGCCAGCCCCGGGGCGTGGATGCCCAGCACATGCCCGAGCACGGCGTGCACCGCCGCCTCGTTCAGCACCACGATGCGTTTCACGCGATCGCCCAGCCGTTCGGCCACCACCTCGGCGTACTCGCCGAACCGTAGCGCGGTGTCGCGATTGCTCCAGCCGCCCGCTTGCTGCAGCGCCAAGGGCAAATCCCAGTGAAACAAGGTTGCGAAGGGCGTGACGCCCCGCTCAAGCAGCGCATCGGCGAGCCGTGCGTAATAATCGAGGCCCGCCTCACTCACTGCGCCGGCCCCCGCGGGCAGGATGCGCGGCCAAGCGATGGAGAAGCGATAGGCGTTCATGCCGGCGTCGCCGATCAGCGCTGCGTCCTCGCCGTAGCGACGATACGATTCGTTTGCGGCGGTCGCGTCCGAGCCGTCGTGGATGCGCGCGCGCGGGAATACATCCCAAATGCTTTGGCCGCGCCCGTCAGCGTCGAGCGCACCTTCGATCTGATACGCCGAGGTCGCCACGCCCCACAGGAAGTCGGCCGGGAATTGGCGGTTCTGCGGCGCAGCAAAGCTGGTCGCGCCCTGCGGCGCGCAGGCCGCCAAACCAGCGCCGGCGAACCCTAGCCCCAGTCCGAGTCCAAGCGCCCGGCGCGTCATATCATGTCCCATCATCACGCCGAGCTTAGTGGCTTCGCCCGCAAAGTCTCCCCTCCACACGCGCGCCGCAGCCTGTTAGGACGCCATGGTGCTGGCCATGCTTTTCGTACTTGCCGCCGCAGGCGGCTATCTTCTGGGGTCGATCCCGTTTGGGCTCGTGATCACCCGCGCGGCCGGCTTGGGCGACATTCGCGATATCGGCTCCGGCAATATCGGCGCGACCAATGTGCTGCGCACCGGTCGCAAGGATTTGGCGCTCGCCACTTTGTTGCTCGATGCCGGCAAAGCCGGCATCGCGCTGCTGCTGGCGCGCGCCTTGGCGGGCGCATTCGGGGCTGACAACGACCTGCAGACGCAAGTCGGCCTCACCGCCGGCGCCGCCGCCTTTATTGGCCATTGCTACCCGGTGTGGCTGAGCTTCAAGGGCGGCAAGGGCGTCGCCACTTTCTTCGGCGTGCTGTTTGCAGGGGTTTGGCCGCTCGGCATGGTTGCCGGCATCACCTGGCTCGCGGTGGCCACCATGTTCCGGTTCTCGTCGCTGGCGGCGCTCTGCGCCGCCGCGATCGCACCGCTGGCGGCGTTGGTGGCGGGCTTTAGCTGGTCGGAGATCGCCTTCACCCTGGTGCTGGCCGCGCTCATTTTCTGGCGCCACCGCTCCAACATCGCGCGCCTGCAGGCTGGAACCGAACCGCGCATTGGCGACAAGAAGAACGATGAAGCGCCGTCCCCGCCGGTTGCCGAGACGCCGGCTGAGCCGCCCGCTTCGGCGGAGTCATGACGCGTACGCTGTCGCGACCGGAACGCATCGCCTGGGTGCGTCTGGCGCGCACGCCGCGGGTTGGGCCGCTCAGCTTTCATCGCCTGCTTGCACGACATCGCACCGCCTCAGCCGCGCTCGAGGCGCTTGCACGCGCCAGCGACCTTGCTGCACCGCCCCCGGCGCGCATAGAGGCCGAACTTGACGCCGTCGGGGCACTGAACGCCCGGCTGATCGCGAGCTGCGAGCCGGACTATCCTCCGCTGCTGGCGCAGCTCGATGCGCCGCCCCCAGTTTTGACGGTGCGCGGCGATCAGACGCTGCTGCAGCGCCCCGCGCTCGCCATCGGGGGCGCGCGCGAGGCGTGGGGGGC
>CAZNTI010000004.1:0-3670 GCA_964575885.1 uncultured Terricaulis sp. | reverse complement strand
ACCTGACAGCCTAGCCCGACCGCGTGAGCTCGTAGCGCCCCGCGCACTCCATCGTCGGCTCGCGCGAGGCTTCGGCGGCCGCATTGATGTTCGCAGAGCGGCTCGCCGCCGAACTTGGCCGGGCCGGCTTCGTGATCGTATCGGGCCTTGCACGCGGTCTCGACGCGGCCGCGCATCGCGGCGCGCTCGCCACCGGCACCGTCGCCGTGCTCGCGGGCGGCCTCGACCACCCCTACCCGCCGCAGAACCTCAAGCTGCACGACGCCATCTGCGAACGTGGGGCCGTGGTGACCGAAGCGCCGTTCGGGTCGGTTGCACGCGCCCGCGACTTTCCGCGCCGCAACTGCATCATCTCGGGCCTCGCACGCGGCGTCGTGGTGATTGAAGCGGCGCTGCGCTCGGGCTCGTTGATCACCGCGCGCGCCGCCGCCGATCAGGGCCGTGACGTCATGGCCGCGCCCGGCTCGCCGCTCGATGCGCGCGCGCGCGGATCGAACGCGCTGATCAAGCAGGGGGCCGCCTTGATCGAGAGCGCCGAGGACGTGATCGCCGCGCTGGGCGAGGCGCCGGCGCCGGCGCGACCGCTTTCATCGGGACCGCTGTTCGAGCACGAGGCCGCCCCCCCGCCAGCAGGTCTCAGCGGTCGTCTGGCGCGGCTGCTGTCGCCTACGCCCATCCACGTGAACGACCTCGCGCGGCTGTCGGAAGCGCCGGTCGGCGCGGTGGCCGCGGCATTGGCCGAACTCGAACTCGATGGACGCGCAGCGTCGCTGCCGGGTGGCTACGCCGCGTCGTCAGGGGCGGCGTTTTCCGATCCTGGCTGATGCTGGCCTGGCTGACGCTGGCCTGGCGGATGCTGGCCTGGCTGGCGCTTGCCCGCAGCCGCCGCTTCCCCAGCCAGCGTGCGCGCAAGCTCAAGCGCGGCGGCGATCTTGCCGAAACCGTGGTGATCGGCCATCGCCGCGAGCTCGCCGCTGAGGTCGAAAATGTAATCCGCCACCTCGTAGGCGGTGATCGTTTCAACCAGGTTGTCCGGAGCCTCGGCGGCCGCTTTCTCTATCATGCGTTGTTATTAATCACCCTCAGGTTGCAGCGCAAGCCATGCGCGTATTCGCCGCTTAGTACACTCTTTTTTGGAGAATTATTGTGCTTCTCAGAGGCCACAGACGCCCCGCCCGCACCGGCAACGCGTTGACAAGCCCACCCCCACGCCCCCAGGTTCCGCCGCCCCAGCGCCCCGGCGCACTGCCAGAATTGCCCTCGCTTCATGAACGTCGTCGTCGTTGAATCCCCGGCTAAGGCCAAGACAATCAACAAATATTTGGGCTCGGACTATAAGGTCCTGGCCTCCTACGGGCACATCCGCGACCTGCCGGCGAAGGATGGATCGGTGAAGCCTGACGATGACTTCGCGATGGATTGGGAGCTCGACGCCAAGTCATTCAAGCACGTGAAAGCAATCGCCGACGCGCTCAAGGACGCCGACAGCCTGATCCTGGCTACCGACCCCGATCGTGAGGGCGAAGCCATCTCCTGGCACGTGCTGGAGACGCTGCGCGGCCGCAAGGCGCTCAAAGGCAAGAACGTCCAGCGCGTCACCTTCAACGCCATCACCAAATCCGCGGTGCAGGCCGCGATGGCCGCACCCCGCGACATCGATATGGAGCTGGTCGACGCCTACCTGGCGCGGCGCGCGCTCGATTACCTGGTCGGCTTCACGCTGTCGCCGGTTCTGTGGCGTAAGTTGCCGGGCTCGCGCTCGGCGGGCCGCGTGCAATCGGTGGCGCTGAGGATCATCGTTGACCGCGAGGTCGAGATCGAGCGCTTCCGCCCTCAGGAATATTGGTCGGTTGACGCGGCGATGACGACCGTCCGCGGCCAAGCCTTTACCGCCCGGCTCTCGGCGTTCGAGGGCAAGAAGCTGAAGCGTCTCGACATCCCAAACGAGGCTATGGCGCACGCCGCGCGAGACGCCGCGAAGGTCGCCAAATTCACGGTCAGCGCCGTCGAAGCCAAGCCCACCAAGCGCAATCCGCCGCCGCCGTTCACGACCTCGACGCTGCAGCAGGAGGCGGCCCGCAAGCTGGGCTTTAACGCCTCACGCACGATGCAGACCGCCCAGCGCCTCTACGAGGCTGGCCACAGTACCTACATGCGGACTGACGGCGTCTCCATGGACGAGGGCGCCCTGCGCGAATTGCGCACCACTATCAACGCCAAGTTCGGCAAGGAATACACCCCGGCCGAGCCGCGCCGCTACGCCTCCAAGATCAAGAACGCGCAGGAGGCGCACGAAGCCATCCGCCCGACCGACCCTTCCAAGATGCGCAGCGAACTGCATCTGGAAGGCGATCAGGCGGCGCTTTATTCTTTGATCTGGCAGCGCGCCATCGCCTCGCAGATGGAGGCCGCTTCGATCGAACGCACCACCGTCGATCTCGGCGAGCCGAGCGGCAAGGTGGAGCTGCGCGCCACCGGTCAGGTGATTTTGTTTGACGGCTTTCTGAAGCTCTATTCCGAAGGCCGCGATGACGAAGAAGACGAAGAGAACCGCCGTTTGCCGCTGTTGAAGCAGGGCGAGGCGGTGAACGTGCAGGAGGTGAAGGCAGATCAGCACTTCACCGAGCCGCCGCCGCGTTATTCCGAAGCCAGCCTGGTGAAGAAACTTGAAGAGCTCGGCATCGGCCGGCCCTCCACCTACGCAGCGATCCTGGAGAAGCTGCGCGAACGCAATTACGTCCACATGGATAAGAATCGCTTCATCCCAGATGATCGCGGCCGTCTGGTGACAGCGTTCCTGGAGAACTTCTTCGGCAAGTACGTCGAGTACGACTTCACCGCCGACCTCGAAGGCAAGCTTGACGAAGTCTCTTCCGGCGATCTCGAATGGAAGGCGCTGATGCGCGAGTTCTGGAAGGACTTCAACGGCGCCATCGGCGAGATCAGCGAGCTGCGCATCACTCAGGTGCTCGACACGTTGAACGAAGTGCTGGGGCCCCACATCTTTCCGCCACGCGAGGATGGCGCCGACCCGCGCGTTTGCCCGCTTTGCGGCAAGGGCCAGCTCTCGCTGCGCCTGGGCAAGTTCGGCGCCTTCATCGGCTGCTCGAATTACCAAGCCGATCCGCCGTGCAAGTTCACCCGTCCGCTCGCGGGCGGCGACGGCGCTGAAGGCGCCATCCCCGCGGACGGCACGCCCCTCGGCGACGGCCCCAACGGCCCAGTGACGCTGAAGAGCGGCCGCTTCGGCGTTTATGTCGAGACGCCCAACGGCGACGCCGACAAGCCCAAGCGCGCCAGCCTGCCGAAGAATTGGTCGCCCGACAGCATCACTTTGGAGCGCGCGCTGCAATTGCTGTCGCTGCCGCGCGAAGTGGGCGTGCACCCGAGCGAAAACGAAATGATCCTCGCCGGCCTCGGGCGTTACGGTCCGTATCTGCAGATGGGTAAGCTGTACGCCAATCTGCCGAGCATCGAGGACGTGCTCGAAATCCAGATGAACCGCGCCGTGGCGGTGATCGACGAAAAGAAAGCCGGCGGCGGCAAAGGCCGCTTCGGGCGCGCTGCGCCGACGGCGCTGAAGGAACTGGGCGAAAGCCCGGTGACCGGCAAGCCCGTGCGCGTGCTCAGCGGCCGCTACGGCCCCTACATCAATGACGGCGAAACCAAC
>CAZNTI010000003.1:21239-22253 GCA_964575885.1 uncultured Terricaulis sp. | reverse complement strand
CGAGAAGGTGCGCAGCGGCTCGGGCAGCACTTCGGTTGAGTAGAAGGTGCCGGAGAGAAACGTCAGCGGCACGATGATGAAATTGGTGACCGCCGCGAGGTGGTCGAACTTGTCAGCCCAGATGCCGCCGATGAGGCCGATGGCCCCGAAGATCACCGACGCGACGATGGCGTAGTAAAGCGCTACCAGCGGATAGGAGGGAATGACGTCGGCAAGCCAGGCGACCGCGATCAGGCTCGCCAGCCCCACCAATATCCCGCGCGCCGCGGCGCCGACGATGAAAGCGATGGTCAGTTCGAGCGCGCTCAAGGGCGGCATCAGGAAATCGACGGCGTTGCCTTGCACCTTGGCGATGACGATCGACGAAGAGGAATTCTGGAACGCGTTCGACAGGATCGACATCATGACGAGCCCGGCGGCCAGTCCGTCCGCGTAGGCGCGCTCGCTGCCCGGCCAATTGCCCCCGCGCAGCACCAAGCCAAAAACCATCATGAAAAGAAGCGTTTGAATGAGCGGGGCGAAGATCGTCTGCGCCCCGACTTTGATGAAGCGTTGCACTTCACGCTGAATCAGGGTCTGCAGGCCCAGCCAGTTCACCGCTCCATAATGGCGGGATGCGAGCGGCGCGGTGTCGACCCGTGTGTCCATTTCGTGAACGCCCTTTGCGATTTCTTAACGATTCTTGGCGCCCGTTAACCTGAGCAACAGAGCTAAGCGCCGGTTACCACGCTACATAATGTAAGCCGCGCCGTCGCGCAGCCCTGGGAAAAGCTGTGAATAAGCCGACGTCGGTGTGGGGATAAGCACAGTATGTGGTGTATCCCCAGAAGTTAACGCACTAGAGATTGACGTCGTGCCCCATTCACGCGAGTATGTCATTGCCCTGTCAAAAAGAGGCGGGGTCATGGGCAAAGGGGCTTGCTATGTGGACTGAAGAGCGCGTCGCGCAATTGCGTAAGCTATGGACAGAAGGTCTGTCCGCCAGCCAGATCGCGAAACAATTAGGCGGGGTTA
>CAZNTI010000003.1:0-21229 GCA_964575885.1 uncultured Terricaulis sp. | reverse complement strand
CCAGGCGCGCGTGCACCGCCTCGCTGACGCCGACGGTCGTGGCGCCGCAGCTGGCGCCGCTCACGTTCGAAGACGGCCGTACCGCCAGTGTGCTGACCCTCAACGAGAGCATGTGCAAGTATCCGATCGGCGATCCCAACGACGCCGATTTCGCATTCTGCGGCCGTGGCGCTGCTGGCGGCCCCTATTGTCAGGACCACGCCAGACTCGCTTACCAGCCGAGCCAGGCCAAAAAGCGGCGCGTGTCGGGGCCGGACGAGCTTCGCCGCACACTGCGCTTGGCGGCGATGTAGCACGCTTCTGCAAAGCGTTTCCAAGAACGCTGCGGGGCTTGGCGCCCCGCGGCGTTTTTGCGTTCTCAGCCCCCCGGTTTGCGGCGCACGGTGGTGGCCGACTTCATATCCGGGCAGTCGAACGCAGACTTCAGGAGCGCGCCGCGCTTCAGCGCCTGACAGCGCACCGACCAATCGTAGGCGTTGATCTTGAAGCGTTTGCGCAGACCGCTTGCCGACAGCTTGGCCAGTAGCCCGCAGCGCATGCAGCGAACTCTGGTCGTGTTGCGCGCGCGCGGCTTCGTTTCTGGAAGCACTGGCGCCCCCGACGGGCTGAACTCTCAGATGAGCGCAGGTGTTATAAGCTGAAGTTGCGCTGCCTGCCACTGGCGCAAGCGCATCGACCGCCTTATGCGCCCCTCATGAGCGTTCTCGATCTGCTGGTGATCAATTTTTCCGCTTTGCTGGCGGCGTTTCTGGTTTTGTGGCTGCTGAGCCTCCCCGGGCGCGATCCCAGCTTCATCGACAGCTGGTGGGCGGCCGGCATGGTGCTGCTGGCGGGGTTGAGCTTTGCGCTTGGCGGCGGCGGCGGCGCCCATGCCTGGGCGCTCCTAGCTCTGGTCTCGCTTTGGGGCCTGCGGCTGGGCGGGCACTTGCTGCTGCGTTGGCGGCGCGAGGGCAGGGACCGGCGCTACGCCAAGTTGATAGAGGGCGCACAGCGCAAACGCGGCTGGGGCTACCCGATGGCCTCTCTGCTGCTCGTGTTCGCGCTGCAGATGCCGCTGCAGTTCATCGTGGCGCTGCCGGTGCAGCTCGGCATGTTCGAGCCGACGTCGGCGCTGGGGCCCCTGGCGTGGATAGGCGTTCTGTTGGCGCTCGCGGGGATCGGGATTGAAGCGCTGGCCGATCATCAGCTGGCCCGGTTCAAGGCGGATGCCGGCAATGCCGGGAAAGTCATGAGTCAGGGGTTGTGGCGCTACTCACGCCACCCCAACCATTTTGGCGACGCCTGCGTGTGGTGGGGCCTGTACCTCATCGCGGCCGAAACCGCGGCCGGCGTGTGGAGCTTTCCCGGGCCCATCTTGCTCACGTTCCTGCTCACGCGGGTGAGCGGAGCCCCGACAATGGAAGGGCATCTGAGCAAGACTCGGCCCGAGTACGCGGCTTACGTGGCGCGGACCTCGGCCTTCGTGCCCTGGCCGCCGAAGCGCTGAGGCGGCCGCTCACGCGCCTTGAATGGTGCGATACGGATAACTGCGGACGCCGATCACAGGGGTCAGGCAGCCGGCCCCGAAACAGAGATTGGCGCAGCCTTTGCGCCAATTCTTCGCTGCCGCGGCGGGCTGGAAAACAAGCGCCAGCACGCCCGCCGCCAGCATTTTTCCCAGCCCGCTCGCGACACTGCTGGCTGCGCGCAAAACGATCCGCACAGCAGCGATGGCGCCGTTCTCGTTGCGGACCATACGCTCGAAGTAATTGCTGCCGGCGGCGTAGGCGCGGCTGATCTCGTAGCCGAAGGTCTCGCGGCCTTGCGCGACCTCCTCGTAAACGTCGGCGCCAAAGAGGCGCACCACGCGCGCGCCGCGCTTGTGGGCGCGCATAAAGAACTCGCGGTCGCTGCCGCCGGTGAACTGCATGCTCTCGTCGAAGCGCAGCGACAGCGGCGGCTGCGCCAGGCTGGCCTTGAACAGCACGTTGCAGGTGGCCAGCGATTCCGAGGTTTCCCAGCGCGGTGCGGCGGGTTCGGCGGGCGCATTGGCGGCGAGTTCGGCGACGTCGCCGAGGTGTTTGCGCACGCCGCCCTGAATGGCGTCGGCGCCGGTGTCATCGAGTGCGCGCACCAGGGTGCGCAGCCAATGTCTTGGCGCCACTTCATCGTCGTCGATGTAGGCGATGCAATCGGCGCCGAATCCCAGCGCGGCGTCGATGGCGGCGTTGCGGGCCATTGGGATGCCCGGCCGGCTACAATGGACGAAGCGCCCCTCGGCCTGGCTGGCGAAGCACGCATCGTAGGCCTCGCGCGAGGTTGGTTCGGCGTCGTTGTCGACAACCACGACCTGCATACGCGCGACGCCATCGAGATCCTGCTGCGCCAGCGCTGCAAGGCAGCGACGCAGCATCTGTGGACGTCCGCGGGTGCACACGCACACCGCCACCAGCGGGGCGCCAGCCGCGTCAGCCATGCGCGATCTGGCGCTCGATAAGCACCGCCAGAAGCAGCGCCGGTCCCCCGAGCGCGCGCCAAGCATGACTGGTTCCACGCTGGATGACGATCTGGCCCGGTTTCAGCGGCGTCTCGCCGTTGTCGAGGACAAGCACTGCCGCCCCGGAGATAAGACAGATGATGTCGAGCGTGTCGGTTTGATGCATGGCTGGGTGGCGGCTCTGATCGCGAAGGTGATCGGCCGCGCCAAACTGCGCGAAACGCTCGCGCGCCAGCGCGTTGAGCATCTCCGCGGGCGCGCCTTCCGGCGTTGGCTCGATCACGAACCAGCGCACTTTCACGCATCCAGCGTCCGGGGAAAGGATTGGGCTGGTCTCGCCGCGATCGGCGCCGTCGCGCGGGTCTAGCGCCTCGCCCAGCGCTTCGTGCCAGATCTCGTACAAACCGCCCAAGCCTGGCGCGCCGATTTCGCCCGAAGGCGGCCCATCGATCACAATGACGGATTGGCCGTTCTCGTTATCGCCGGTGATCACGCGGCGCATGGCGTCGATAAAGGCGGGGTGGCTCATTTCAATTGGCTAGTCGTGCGTCTTGCGGGGGATCAAGCGGAAATGTGGGCACGCTGACATCGAAGCTGACGTCGTCGCTCACGCCACGCATGACGTAAGCGCCGCTCATCAACCCGGACTCCGCCGTCAGCGGCGCTGCGCTGGTGTAACGGAAGCTGTCGCCTGGCGCGATCACCGGCTGCTGGCCGATGACGCCTTCGCCGCGCACCTCCTGCACCACGCCGTTCTGATCGGTGATGCGCCAGTAGCGGGACACCAGCTGCAGCGATTGCGCGGTCCGGTTCTCGATTTCGATGGTGTAGGCCCAGACAAAGCGGCGCTGCTCCGGGGAGGATTCCGCCGGCAAAAACTGGGGTTCGGCCCGGACCATGACGCCGGCGGTTTCTTGTTCGAACATTTCAGAAGCATAGCGCCGGCAGCGAGGCGAGGCGAGGTGCGGATAGGTGGTCGAGCAGACATGGACCATCGCCATTTAGACAAATAACTGCTCCTTTTTGGAAAAGGTGCTTGACATATAGCCGTTGGACGTGACAAATACACTTGTCATAAAGACAAAGGAGTTGGTCATGAAACGGATACGCGCCGCCCGCATCTTCGGACTGGTGCTGGCAACCATTCTGTTGGCGCCGCTGGCCA
Organism: uncultured Terricaulis sp.; assembly: GCA_964575885.1. Taxonomy (GTDB): domain Bacteria; phylum Pseudomonadota; class Alphaproteobacteria; order Caulobacterales; family Aquidulcibacteraceae; genus Vitreimonas. The sequence goes on along the minus strand of CAZNTI010000003.1, from coordinate 17,588 downwards.
CGGCTGCGCTCTACCAGGCTGCCCGGATTGTGGCCTGATCGGATCGGATCGACGGAGGTTTCCCATGACTCGGCAAACACCTGCGCCACGTCCACGTGGTTACGGCGCGCTCACTTTTGGGGCGGGGGCCGCCCTGGTGGCGGCCACGGGCCGGCCCGAACAGGACACGCTCACCGCTTTGGTCGGCTGGGGCGTCCCGCAAGGCGTCGCCATTGCAGCAATGTACACCGTGCCGGTGGTGCTGATCGTGGCGGCGATGCTGTTAGGGCGCGCCGTTGCGCGCGGACGCCCGTCCGGCGTGCGATGGCTGATCTATGGCGGATTTGGCGCCGTGGCGGGCTTCGTTCTGGGCTTGTGCCTCGAACTCTTCGCGGGCGTTCCTGAGCTCGTCGCTTGGGGCGTGGGCCCGCTCGCCGAACCCAGCCTGCTTGACCTCTTCCTCTGGGTGCTGGCGGGTTTCTGCCTGATCTGCGGATTGATGGTCGCTGCAATAGCAGCCTTCGGGCAGCCGGCGGTAAGCGCGCTGCAGGTCGAGGAAACTGATTCCGAATGCCTCGAAGTCCGCCGTGCGGAGCGGGCCATGTTCGCGTGGTCGGCGTTGGCGGTGGTGACTTTAGGGCTGGCGAGCGGCGCTCTGGCGATTGCGCGTCAGGCTGGCGAAGAGGCGCGGTTGGCGCCGGCGATCCTGGCGGCGATCACCGGGCTCATCAGCGTTGCTGCGAACTACCGGCTATGGCGTGGCTTTGATGAATTGCAGCGCCGCCATGTGGTGGAAGGCTACGCGACATCCGCCGTTGTGATCACCCTCGGGGCGTTCGCATGGGCGCTGCTGCAGACGCTTGGTCATACCCCCGAACTCGACGCGACCGGGGTCTATCTGGCCCTCGTGTTCGTGCAACTGGTAGCGACTTCGTACGTCACCACTTCTGTGATGGGACAAAGCTCAATTCTCGGCAAGCCGGCGTGAAGAACCGACTGCGTGTGCTCCGCGCCGAGCGTGCATGGAGCCAGGCCGACCTCGCCGAGAAACTCGGCGCCTCGCGCCAAACCGTAAACGCGATCGAGACCGGACGCTACGACCCATCGTTGCCGCTCGCATTCAAGATCGCACGTCTCTTCAAGATGCACATCGAAGAGATTTTCACAGACGAAGACGGGGCCGCCGAGGCCGCCGAATAAGCAAGGAGGACAATTCCATGTTCAAACCGAAATCCACGTTGCTCGCCGCGGCCGCGCTGCTCGCACTCTCGGGGCCTGCGTGCGCACAAACGCAAGAGATCAATCCCGCGCTCTACGTGGTGCGTGACAGCGACAGCACCATGTATCTTTACGGCACCGTGCATGTGCGCCCACAGGGCGCCGATTGGGGGGACGCAGACGTCCGTGCGGCCCTCGCCGAGTCGCAGGAAATCTGGACCGAACTCGAAATTTCGCCGAGCGCCGATCAGGTGACGCAGCAACTGGCGGTGCAGAGCGGGGCCGCGCCGCAAGGGCGGCCGCTTTCGAGTTGGCTGAGCGCGGAAGAAAACGCGCGCCTCAACGCGCTGACTCAACGGCTCGGCATGCCCCAGGGCGCGCTTGAACAATTGCAGCCGTGGATCGCGGCGCTGACGTTGACCCTGGTGCCGATCATGCAGGCCGGCTTCAATCCAGCCTCCGGTGTCGATCGCGCGGTGGACGCGTTCGGGGACGCCAATGGCAAAACCATGCGCTGGTTCGAAACGCCGCAAGAACAGATCGGCTTCCTATCAGGCCTCAGTCCGGAGCTGCAGCGGCAGATGCTGCTTGAATCCATCGATCAGGCGGAAGACGGGCCGGCCTTGCTCGCGCAAATGTCTTCTGCCTGGGAGCGCGGCGAGACCGATACTCTGGAGCGGCTGGTGATCGATGAGACACGCACGCAGTATCCTGAACTTTACCAGACCCTGTTCGTGACCCGTAACAATGCCTGGATGGGTGTGCTGGTGCGCGAATTGGAGGGCGCAGGCGTGGACTTTGTCGCAGTCGGCGCTGGCCACCTCATCGGCGAAGACGGCCTGGTGGCGCAGCTGCGCACCCGCGGTTACACGGTGGAGCGCGTCGGCGAGTAGGCCGACCGCCTTGCGGCCCGCGCCATTGCAGGCGCGGGCCGTTCGCTCAGCGGTTGGGACGACCGGCGATGCCCGAAGCTGCGCGCAGCGCGTCCGCGTCCATCACCCGGCCATCGCGCACAACCAGCACGGTGTGGCGCAGCGCGCCAATGTCAACGCTCACATCGCCTTCCACCAGCACCAGCTCGGCGCGCTTGCCGACCGTGATCGAGCCAGTTTGCTCTCCCATGCCGAACTCGCGCGCCGGAACGATCGTCGCGGTGGCGAGCGCTTCGGCGGGCGACATCCCGGCTTCGACGTAGAGTTCGAGGTCGCGCACAAGCTCAAGTCCGGTGCCGTCGGTGCCTGCGACGATGGTGATCCCGCGGCGATGCAGCTCCCCGACCAGGTCGCGCAAGCGGGCAAAGCTGCGCATCATGGTGGCGCGGTCGAGGTCTTCCGGCGGCTGCAATCCGCCGGCGCGCGTGTAGCGTTCGAACTGCGGGGGCAGCGTGCCGATGAGCGGCGCATAGGCGGCCGCGATCTGGCCGCGGTCGGTGGCGAGCACGCCTTCAAACACGGCCAGGGTCGGGTCGACCGCAATGTCGCGCTGCTGCAATTCGTCAAGATAGGCTGCGAAGGCAGTGGCGGAGAAATCAAGCTCCGCGGCGTAACGGCCGGGGCCGAAGAAGCGCTGCAGGCCGTTTGACTCGTTGACGACGCTGTCGGGCATCGCCTGCATCGCGACGAAGTTGATGTGCGTGATTTCATCATATCCGGCGCGCGCGGCGTCGAGTGTGCGCATGGTGCGCGGCACGTGCCCTGAAACCCGAACCCCCAGCCGATCGGCTTCCGCGGCGATCGGTGCGACCAGGGCAGGGTCGAGAGAGCCGTAAAGCTTGACGCCGATAAAGCCGTCGCGGGCGGCGCGTTGCACCGCCGCCACCGCCTCTTCAGGCGTGTTCACGACAAGCGCAACTTGCGCGCTCAAGGGACCGGGCCCGTCCAGCAGCATTGTCGGCAGGATATGAGGACCGAGCAGCTGGCCTTCCTCGATGCGGCGGCGGCGATCGATGATCTCGTCGTGCAGCGATCCGGGATCACGGACGCTGGTGATGCCCTGCGAAAGCAGAAGCGGGCCGGTGCCGTCGTCGCCGTAATGCTGGTGGTTGTCCCACAGTCCCGGCACGAGCGTATGGCCGCGGCCGTCGATCACGCGCGCGCCGGACGGGACGCGTGCGCCGCGCGCAGCGGCGGTAATGCGGCCATTCTCGACGACGACGGTCACGCCGGTCCGAAAGCGCAGCGCTTCGGCGTCGAAGATGCGCACATTGCGGAAAGCGATCGGCGTCGCCGCGCGAGGCGCAAGCCGCTCCACGAGCGCGGGCCCACGCGCCGCCATGGCGGCGTTCTGCGCGGCGGTAAGCTGCGGCTCGACGCTTTCCCACCCGGCGGGGATCCAGTCGAGGAAGGAGGCGAAGCCCCAGAAGCGGTCGCCTTCCACCCAGATCGGAATGGGTGTGAAGGAGAAGCCGGAGAGCAAATAGGCGTCCAGGCGCTTGCTCTGACCGCCGCTGGACACTTCAAGCGTCGTCAGCGGCTCCAGGCTGGCGCGTCCTGAAGGCAGCAGCGCAAGGCTGCGATCGGGCGCGCGCAGCAGAGCTTCGACGACCACCGCATAGACATCGATGGCGCCGCCGAAGGATGCATAGATCGTGGCGGGCGCCGCTGCGCCCTCGCCGCGGTCGACCGGGCTTTGGAACTGGAAGCGGCCGCCGCTAACGCTGTAGCTCTCCGCTGCGTCGCCTTCGGGGGTTGAGCCGCGCACGATGAGTTCGCGCAAGGACCCGTCGGGCGCCAAGCGGATCGCGGTGTCGACCTCGGTGACGAAGCCGCGCAGCAGGATGCTCTCGCGCGACCAGCGGGTGTCGCCGTCAGTCCAACGCAGGGTTTGACCGTGACGACCGCCCAGCGACGAGATCGTCCAGCGCTCGGCGTCGGCGGGCGGCTGCGCCAGCTGCTCCGGCGGGACCTGGGCGGCGGCGGACGAAATTGCCAGCACGGCAAGTCCGAGTGCGACGATGTATGCGCGCATGTGAGCCTCCTCGCGTCGGCGGGGAGATTAGCGGCGGCGGGCGCCGCTTTCGAGTCCGAAACGGTGACGCTATGAAGACACCGGCTCAGGCGGCGAGCTTGTCCTGCGCCATTTGCTCGGCCGCGCTTTGCAGGGCGCGTCTGTTCCGGGCTTCGGTGACTTCGTGCAGCACAAGCTCCACGGCCGGCGAGCGGTGTACGCAAGCCACCGGCACCTTGTGGAAGCGCGCGACGCTGGCGGCCTTGACCTCTTTGCCGCTCAGCTTTAGCGCTGCGATGGCTTCGCGGACCTGCAATTCGTCAAGCGGCGGGATGTCCTGCGCTTTTTCGAGAATGGCCGGGGCCTCCAATCGGGCCGGCTCGGCGATCTCGTGGGTCAGCATCGCCTCCGTCATTTTGAGCGCGGCGGCGGCGTTGCGGCTGGCCATCTGCAACTCCGCGCCCGGCACCTTGACGCTGAACATGGTGAGCCCGAACACCGAGAAGAACGCGAAGATCGAGGCGATCGCATAGGGCGCCCATGGCGGGTAGGGTTCTTGCGCGGCGACGCTCAGCGGCAATTGGTCGAGGCGGGCGCGCAACGATGCGAGCTGGGCGCGATCGTCGGCGGTCACCAGTTCGAAATTGGCGCGCCACTCGGCCATGCGCTCTGAAAAGGTGGCCGCGCCGGGATTGGTGGCCGCGACCTGATCGATACGCGTCTGCAGCTGTGAAATTTCTGCGTCCAGTTCGCGCCGCGCGCCGTCGAGCGCGTCCTGGCTGATGCGCCGCTCGGCTTCGGCCTGGGCCTGGAACGGCGCCGCAATGTAGTTGAGGCCGCGGTGCCCGCCCTCGACGTTCATGCCGACGGCGAGAATGAGACCGACCAGCGCGAGGAAGAAGCGGCCATAGTCCCTGGCCTTGTGGTACGCTACCAGGTGCTCGAAAGCCACCAGCGCCATGGCTTCGAAGCTGATCGCGACGATGCTGGCGGCGATGCCGCCGGCGCCCGGAAGCGTGTTGATCCAGCCGACCGCGTTCAGTCCAGCGACCACGAACATGAACAAGATCACGGCGGCGACGCCGATCTTGGTGGTCCAGTGCATTTTGACGGATTCGGAGTCCGCCGTTTTTACATCAGGCCTCATAAACAAGAGTCGTTGCGAGCGTTTGCCCTAACGAATCCCTAAGATTCGCAAGCACGCTGACGTTGAATGTCGTTCGGTGACGAACAGGTGTAGTACAAAATGAGCGCGCCACAGGATCGGACTGCGCGGGCACGCCGCCGCGCCTACGGCAGCACTAGCGCCGCAGAAAAGCCGCGGGGCGTGCGGTTGGCGAGCACCAGGCGGCCGCCGTGGGCTTCAGCGATGGCTTGCGCTATCGCGAGGCCGAGGCCGGCGCCGGCGGGGCCTGAGCGGGCGTCATCGCCGCGATAGAATGGCGCGCAGAGCCTGCTGAGCGATTCGGCGGGAACCCCCGGCCCCTCATCGAGCACCTCCGCGACCGCTTCCCCGGCATCGTTGCGGTACGCACGCATGACCCCGCCGCCGCCGTATTTGGCTGCGTTCTCGGCGAGGTTGCGCAAGGCGCGCGCGATCTCGGCGGGGCGGCATTCGACCACCACCGGCGCTGCGGTTTCGGCGCGGACGTTTACGCCCATGTCGCCCAACTCGATGCAAAGGGTTTGGACGATCTCGGCGAGGTCTACTTCGATGCGCTCTTCGTCGCTGGCGCCGGCGCGCGCCAGCGCCAGCGCCTGCTCGGTAAGCCGTTCCATTTCCATTATCGGCGCCAGCAAACGCTGCCTCGCCGGCTCGTCTTCGACGAGTTCGGCGCGCAGCTTAAGCGCGGTGATGGGCGTGCGCAGATCGTGGCTCAGCGCCCACAGCATCTGGCGTTGGCGGCTGAGCTGACGGCCCAGCCGTTCGGCCATGGCGTTGAATGCGCTGGCGGCGCGGCGCACGTCTTCTGGTCCACGCACCGGGGTCGCGACGTTCGTTTCGCCGGCGCCGAGTGCGCGCGCTGCGCTTGCAAGATCGGCCAGCGGGCGCCCGATTTGACGAGACACCAGCGCCGCTCCGGCGCCGACCAGCACCACAGACACCAGCGCCGACACCAAAACGCCGAAGGGCGCGGGCCGCGGGCCGGGCAGACGCGCGTGCGCGTTCAGCCAAGACCCATCGCTCAATTCTACGGAGAGTTCGAGGTTGGTGAATTGGACCAGGCGCTCGCGTTCGAGCTCGGCAGGAGCGCGCTCGTTCCAGGGCGCGTCGCTTGGCGGCGGCTGGCGCTCTCGCCGGCGCATGCGGCCCTCGCGCACGTCTGCCGATGCAAAGACGCGTGCGCCGCCCAGGCGCGCGGACAGCGCGCGCTGCACGCGCCCGGCTGTGCCTTTCGCTTCGAGCTCGCGTGTCGCGGGCGCACCGGTGACGCGGTAGCGCAGGCCGAAGTCGCGGATGGCCATGGCGATCTCTGCGCGCGCCTCCGCCGGCGCTTCGCGCAAGCGCTCGGCGGTGTAGGCGATGCGTTCGACGACAGCGGTTTCGGCCGAGCGGCGCAGCGCCGCGCCGCGCTCATTGGTGAAGATGAAGAAGGCGACGGCATAGGACAACACCACCGCCGCCACCGTCACCAGCACCATCCGGCCGGTCAGCGTCGTGAGCGGGTTCCAGTTCACGACTTTTCGACGGCGGCGGTGAACACGTAGCCGCCGCCCCAAACCGTCTTGATGAGCTTCGGGGTGCGGACGTCCGCCTCGATCTTGCGACGCAAGCGGCTGACCTGGGTGTCGACGGCGCGGTCGAACACCTCGGCGCCGCGGTCGAACGCGAGATCCAGCAATTGATCGCGGCTCAGCACCATCTTGGGGCGCTGCAGAAAGGTGAGCAACAGACGATATTCGCCGGTGCTCAGTTCCTGCGGCTGGCCTTGATCGTCGACCAATTCGCGCTCGGCAAGCTTCAGGGTCCAACGGTCGAAGCGCAGCGCGTCGCCCCTTGGCGCTTCGGCGCTGGGCGGCAGCGCGTGCGTGCGCCGCAGCACCGCGTCGATGCGCGCCAACAATTCGCGCGGGTTAAAGGGTTTCACCACATAGTCGTCGGCCCCGATCTCGAGCCCGACGATGCGATCGAGTTCCTCGGCGCGCGCCGAAAGCAGAATGACCGGGATTTGGTTGGCTTCGCGGATGTGGCGGCAAAGCGAGAGCCCGTCTTCGCCAGGCATCATGATGTCCAGGATCACCAGATCGATGCGGTTCTCTCGGATCGCCCTGCGGGCCGCTTCGGCGCTTTCGACCGGGGTGGCGCGGCGCCCGTTCTTGCGTAGAAACTGGGCCAACGATTCGCGTATTTCGCGATGATCGTCGACCACAAGGAGGTGGGGCTCTTCAGGCTGCATGGTTCACGCGCGGCGGAAAGGGCGTCATCGTTCGTTCATGTGCAGTGCGGCGCGCCAAAAATCTACCGCACCGGTGCGCCGGTTCTGTGCCAAAGCTTGGCGAAGGCGGCGAACCGACACATCTAGGCACAAAGCCGGCCGCCTTCGCCATAAGGCCGCCCAGGTCAGCGCTCCAGGTTCGAGGTCCAACAAGGGGAAATGCATGACGATAAAGACTTTGGCGGCGGCGGCCATAGCGACGGCGGGGCTTGCGGCGTGCGCGGGCGGCGGCGGGCCGGGGGCGGCGGGGCGCGACAACCAGCCGATCCGCGCGCTGTTGTCGGCCGACGCGCTGATGTTCGTGAGCTTCGACGCCGACGACGACCTGCGCACCACGAACGCTGAGGTCGAAGCCGGGCTCGCGCGCGAGTTTGCCCGCGCCGACACCAGCGGTGATGGCGTGCTGCAGCCGATCGAGTTCCAGAACTGGTCGAACGCCGTCCTCGGCGGCGCCCAGATGGGACCCTACCGCTTGGATTTCGATCGCAACGTCGACAATGTCATCACCCGCGAAGAGTTCGCCGCTGAAATCACGGCGCGCATGCGCGACTACGACGAGAATCAAGACGGCGCCGGCAGCCGCGCGGAATTCGTGCGCCTCGTAGGGCAGGCGCGGCCGCCGACGCCGCAGCGCGCCCCGATCGGCCAGCCGATGCGCCCGCAGCGCTGACACGTTTCGGCGCACATTCGAGGGTTCGCGAAAAACCGCCGACACAAGCGATCGCTAAGTTGGCAACCATGGAACACGGTGCTCACCTCCCCCCGTGACCGTGGTTTCATGAACGGGCCGCGAAGCCTCCCGCCTACCCCCGTGCTCGCGGGCCCAGCAGTACCGGCCGGCGTCGAAGGACGCCGGCCGTTTTGCTTGTCTGCGGCGGCTGCGGTTCTAGGTCCCTCTCGGACACACTTTGTCGCAACCGCGACCAACCCCCGGCAAGCGCATCGCGTAACAGTCAAGGCTCGGCGCGGCCGCATCGGCGGCTTGCCCCCGAAGGAGAGAGCAAATGCGTAAAGTAGTGTTGGCCGCCGCAGGCGCCGCGGCGCTGGTTGCCGCCGCCGGCGTAGCGATGGCGCAAGGCGGGCCAGGGCCGGAGCGCGGGGCCGAACGCCTGTTCCAGGCCGATGCAAACAGCGACGGCGTGCTCACGCGCGGCGAGTTCGATGCCGGCCGCACGGCGCATTTCGGGGCGCTCGACGCCAACGACGACGGCCAGCTCACGCGTGAAGAAATGCGCGCCGGCCGGCACGCTCGCCATGACGCGCAGGGCGAGAACGGCGCCCGTGGCTGGCGCGCTCGTCATGCTGTGGAAAGCGCTGACGCCAACGCTGACGGCGCGGTGTCGCGCGAAGAATTCTTGGCGCGGCCCAACGCGATGTTCGAACGCCTGGACGCCAACAATGACGGCGTTCTCTCTGCGGACGAGCGGCCGCAGAGAGACGCCCGCGGCGGGCGCGGCCAGCGCGGCGCACATGACTCCAACGGCGACGGGCAGCTGTCGCAGGCGGAGTTCATCGCCACCGGCGGCGCGCTCTTCGAACGGCTCGACGCCAACAGCGATGGCCGCGTGACGCGCGCCGAAGCGGAGGCGGGGAGGCCCTCGCGTCCGCATCGCGGCTGAGGATGCGCGGCCGGGCGAAACCGCTCGCGCCCGGCCGCGGCTTGACCGACACCATCGGGCGCAACGCGCTCCAGAACAGGACTGAGAACACCGCATGCTCACCGGGTTGAGGCAAAGCGCTGGACGCGTGTGGGGCAAGCGGCCAGGCCTGCTGCGCGGGCCTGCGCTGTTCGTCACGGCTTTCATCGTAATTATCGCGCTTGTGGTGGGCTGGACCATCCTGGGCGGCGGCGAAGACACGGAGCCCTACCGCACCGCGGAGGTCGACCGCGGCGCCATCGTGCGCGTGGTCAGCGCCACCGGGGCGCTTGAGCCGCTGGTGTCGGCGAGTGTCGGCTCTACGGTTTCTGGACCCGTGCTTTCCGTCGACGTGGACTTCAACGCCCAGGTGAGCGCCGGCCAAGTTCTGGCCAGGCTCGACCCCACCTCGTTTCAACAGCGTGTCGTGCAGGCGCACGCCACGCTGAGCCAGGCGCAAGCGCAACTGGGCGTGGCGCAAGCGGACTACGAGCGCTACGAGCGGCTAGCCGAGCGCGGTTTCGCGTCACCGCAATTGATGTCGCAACAGCGCGCCGCGCGCGATTCGGCGCGCGCCGCTGTGGCGCAGGCGCAGGCCAGCTTGGCCAGCGCCCGCACCGATCTCGACCGTTCAGTGATCCGATCACCGATCGACGGCGTGGTCGTGGACCGCCAGGTCAATGTCGGCCAGAGCGTGGCCGCGAGCTTCCAGGCGCCGACCCTTTTCATCATTGCCCAGGATCTTTCACGCCTGCAGGCCAATATCGTGGTCGACGAAGCCGATATCGGCGAGGTGCGCGAAAGCATGCCGGTGCGCTTCACTGTCGATGCGTTCCCTGATCGGGAGTTCGAGGGGCGCGTGAGCCAAGTGCGCCAGCAGGGCGTGTCGGAGGCGGGCGTGGTGAGCTACACGGTCGTTGTCGAAGCCGACAATCCGCGTCGACAATTGCTGCCGGGGATGACCGCCAACGCGGAAATCGTCATCGAGGAGCAGGATAACGTGCTGCGTGTCCCCAACGCCGCGCTGCGCTTCCGACCGGCGGACGAGCGGCTCATTGCGCAGGGACAGGCCTTGGCGGCGACAGCGCGCAGTGAGGGCGGCGCACGGCCCGCGCAGGCGCAGCAGGCGACGCGCGGCGGCGCCCAGCAGCGCGGCCGCGCCATGGAGCAATTGACGCAATCGCTCGAACTCACCGAGGCGCAGCAGGCGGCGGCCCGTCAGGCGTTCCAAAGCGCGATGCAGAACGCCGAGCGCCCGGGCCCGGACGCTGCCCCCGCGCAGCGCCGCGCGATGATGCGCCGCTTGCGCGACCAGGTGATCGCCCAGTTGGAGCCGAGCTTCAGTCCGCGGCAGCAAGAATTGCTGGCTCAAATGCGCGCCGGCGGCGAAGCGACCGCGGACGTGCGCCGCAGCGCAGTCGTGTGGGTGCTGCGCAATAACCGCCCCCAACCTGTCCAAGTGGAAATCGGCGCCGCCGACAACAGCCACACCCTGGTGCATTCCGGGCTTGAGGAGGGTGACGCAGTCATCACCGGTGGCGGCCCGCAGCAGGAAGACGGCGCCAGCCCGATCGGCCCGGGACCCGGCATGCGTATCCGGGGCGCGTGATGGCGGCGCTGATCGAGGCGAGGGATCTGGTCAAACTCTATCGCATGGGCGAGGAGACCGTGCGCGCGCTCGATGCGGTGAGCTTCGAGATTGCGCGCGGCGGCTATTGCGCGATCGTAGGGCCGTCGGGCTCGGGCAAATCGACGCTTATGAACATCCTGGGCGGGCTCGATACGCCCAGTGAGGGCCGCATCGTCATCGATGACGCCGATATTGGCGCACTCAGCGATGACGGGCTGGCGCAGTTCCGCAACCGCACCGTTGGCTTCGTATTTCAGAGCTTCAACCTGTTGCCGCGCCTGACGGCGCTTGAGAATGTCGAGCTGCCCCTGATCTATGCAGGCGCGCCGCCCCGCCGGAGGCGCGAGGAAGCAGCGGAACTGCTCGAACGCGTGGGGCTCGGCCAGCGCATGGAGCACAAGCCGACGCAACTCTCCGGCGGTCAGCAGCAGCGCGTCGCCATTGCGCGCGCCCTGACCGGGGGGCCGGCGCTGTTGCTCGCCGACGAGCCGACCGGGGCGCTGGACACGACGACGGGCAAGGAAATTCTCTCGCTCTTCAACGAAATCAATCGCGAGGGCGCAACCATCGTGATCGTCACCCACGATCTCGAGGTGGCCGCCGCCGCCAAGCGCACGATCGAAATGCGCGACGGGCGGATCGTTGCGGATCGATCGCATGGGGCAAGCGCGCCATGATGCGTACGCCTGATTTGATCGCCAGCGCCGGGCGCGCGCTGCGCGCCAATCCCATGCGCTCGGCGTTGACCGCCCTTGGCGTGATCATCGGCGTGGCGTCGGTGGTCGCGATGTTTTCGTTGGGGTCTGGCGCGCAGGCAAGGGTCGAGCAGTCCATCGCCAGTTTAGGTTCAAACCTGCTCATCGTCGTCCCCGGCGCGATGCGCGGCGGCGGCGGCGTGCGCGGCGCGGCGGGAGGTTGGGACTCGCTCACCATCGATGACGCAGAGGCGATCGCGGCGATCGACGGCGTTCAGGCCGTTGCACCCTCGCAGCGAACCCGCCAGCAGGTTATCGCCAACGGGGCGAATTGGAACGCGCAGATCGAAGGTGTAACGCCCTCGTATCCGCTGGTGCGCGATTGGGACATCGAACGCGGGCGCTTCTTCGAAGCCAGCGAAGAACGCCAGGCCCGCCGCGTCGTTGTCCTGGGCGCAACGGTGGCGGCTGAACTTTTCCCGAATGTAGATCCCATCGGCGAAAGCATACGTATCCGCGGCGGCGCCTATGAAGTGATCGGCGTCCTCGCGGCGAAGGGACAGTCCGGATTCGGGACCGACCAGGACGACATCGTGCTGGCCCCGTTCACGACGGTAAAGCGGCGGCTTTCCGGCCGCCAGCGCAACGCTGACTCCGTCAGCCAGATTTCAGTGAAGGCGGTGAGTGAAGGTGTACTCAATCAGGTCCAGCAAGACACTGAGGCGCTGTTGCGCCAGCGTCACCGGACGCGCGAAGGCGAGGATGACTTCACGGTTCAGAATTTGTCCTCGGTGAGCGAGGCTATGGGCGAAACGACACAGGTGTTCGGTTATTTACTGGCCGGCATCGCTGGGGTTTCGCTTCTTGTCGGCGGCATTGGCATCATGAACATCATGCTGGTGAGCGTCACCGAAAGAACCCGCGAGATCGGCCTGAGGAAAGCCCTCGGCGCCCGACAGGACGACATTCTGTATCAATTCGGCCTCGAAGCGGTGGCGCTTTCTGTGGCCGGAGGGGGGATCGGTCTGCTACTGGGTGTCCTTGGGGCATGGTTGATGACATCTTTATTTACCCTGCCGCTCGTAGTTGAACCGCAGATCGCGGCGATTGCGCTTGGTTTCTCGGGCCTCGTCGGCGTGCTATTCGGCGCCTATCCGGCGTGGCGCGCCGCCCAGCTTGACCCCATCGAGGCGCTGCGGCGGGAGTGAGGAAGAACGTTCTCATGCGAGTGATAATCGTATCTCTGGCGGCGCTGGCGGCGCTCCTGCCGAAGGGGGCCTCGGCCGACACCCTGGCGGAGGCCATGGCTGCCGCGGTTGACTCCAACCCGACATTGGCGGCGCAGCGTCAGCGGCTGAACGCCACCCGCGAAGCGTTGCCGCAGGCCTGGGCCGAGGCGCTGCCCCAGATCAGCGTGTCGGGGGCCGCCACCGCCAGCGACAGTGACGCCGAAGACCCGCTGTTCGACAGCGAGACCCGCGAAACATGGTCGGCGTCGGCGAACGCATCGCAGCTTCTGTTCGGTTCCGGGCGCGTCCTGGCCTCGACCCGCGCCGCCCGCGCACAAATCCGCGGCGCCGTCGCCGATTATGAATCCACGCTGCAATCGCTGCTGCTCGATGTCACCGGCGCCTATGCCGATGTCCGCCAGGCGCTGGCTGTGGTGTCGGCGCGGCAAACCACAGTCGATAATCTCACGACACTGCTTGAATATGCGCAGGCCCAGTACGACGCCGGCGTCGTGACGCTGACCGACGTTGCGCAGTCGCGCGCGCGGCTCGCGCAGGCGCGCACGCAATTGGTGCAGGCGCAAGGCGCTCTGGCGGCCGCGACGCAAGCCTATCAGCGTTTGGTCGGGCGCCCGCCGACGGATTTGCAAGATCCACCCAGCGCACAGGGTTTGCCCGCCGATCTCGGCATCGCGCTCGAAACCGCCGGGCGCGAAAGCCCGGTGCTGCAGAGCGCGATCGCCGATACCGAATTCGCCGACGCCAATGTCGACTCCGCCGCGGCGCAGGGGCGGCTGCGGGTGACGCTCGAAGCCGGTTCGTCGATCGGGGCCGATTTCGACGACGAGCTTTCGGAATCAACGGCGGACTCGGTGGGCGTGCGCCTGTCGGTGCCGCTGTTCCAGGGCGGCGCCGTGCGATCGCGCACCCGCCAGCAGCGCGCGCTGCGCTCGGCCGCCAATCTTGACCTCGCCGCGGTGCAACGCAGCGTGCAGGAAAGCGTCACCAACGCCTGGACCGGCCTGGCCTCGGCGCAGGCTTCGGTGGTGTCGGCGCGCAATCAGGTGGAGGCTGCGGAACTCGCCTACGAAGGCATTCGGCTCGAGCAAGAGACAGGCACGCGCTCCACCATCGACGTGCTCAATCAGGAGCAAGATTTGCTCGACGCGCGGCTGGCGCTGGCGCAAGCGGAGCGCGATCAGATTGTGGCCGAGCGGCAGCTGTTGGCTGCGGTCGGCCAACTCGATACCCCGAGCGGTGCAGGCGCCCTCCAAGACGAGGGCGATCAGCTACGCGGCAGGTAATGCCGCTTCCTGACGGGCTTAACCTTGCCCGGCGCGCGCTTCGCGTTGCGCCCGCGCGCCGGCTCGATTAGTGCTGATCATCTGCGTGCGCCCCGCGCACCTCTAAGTTTGAGCCGTCGCCGTGAATGAAAAGTCCGATCTGCTGAAGTCGCTCCGCATCGAACGCGACTCTGAGACCGAGGATGGTCAAGCGAGCCGCCCAGCCTGGGTCGCACCTGCCGCCGCAGCCGGGATCGCCCTGGTCGTGGGGGTTGGCGCGGGATGGGTGTTGAAGCCCGCGCCGCCGGCGCCTCCGCCCGCTCCGGTCGAGAGCGCAACCGCGAGCACCGGCGCCCGTACTTCGACAGGCGGGCTGGTGGCATCCGGCTATGTCGTCGCTCGTCGACAAGCGACGGTCGCTGCCGAAGTCACGGGCCGCCTGCTGGAGGTGCGCGTCGAGGAAGGCCAGCGCGTGCGGCGCGGCGAGGTGCTGGCGGTGCTAGAGCCGACATTGGCGCGGGCCGACTACGCCGCTTCGACTGCACGCGCTCGCGCCGCCGAAGCGGACCTCACCGAGGCGCAGCGCGCGCTCGAACGCACCCGCCGGCTGTCGGAGCAGGGCTTCGCCAGCGACGCAGCGCTGACCGCAGCGGAAGCGCGCTTCGATGTGGCGGTGGCGCAGCGCAACGCCAATGTCAGCGAAGCGCGCCGGGCCGCAGCTCAGCTTGCCCGCTATGAGATTCGCGCCCCGTTCGAGGGCGTGGTGGTGAACAAGGCCGCGCAGCCGGGCGAAATCATCTCACCGGTCTCGGCCGGCGGAGGCTTCACGCGAACCGGCATCTGCACGATCGTGGACATGGACAGCCTGGAGATCGAGGTCGACGTCAGCGAGGCCTATATCGCGCGCGTTTCCGAAGGCCAGCGGGTCGAGGCGGTGCTCGATGCGTATCCCGACGTCACTTTCCCTGCGCGTGTCATCGCCACGATCCCGTCGGCGGACCGCAGCCGGGCAACGGTGCGGGTGCGGATCGGATTCGATGAACTCGATCCGCGCATCCTGCCGGAGATGGCGATCAGCGTGCGCTTCCTCGACGAGGGCGCGTGAGCTTGGGGGCGCATCCAATCGGCGGTGCGGCGGCGGCTCAGCTAAGGATGCTTGAAGAAGAAGTGACTTTGACCTACAAAGTAATCTGAAAAAAGGAGCGCCGCGACGCTGGCAAGCGGTCGCGCGTTGGGAGTTTGAGCCAATGACCGACCTGATCCGCTTGACCGACATCGAAAAGAGCTACGTACGCGGGAAAGAGAAGATCGCCATCTTCAATAAGCTCACCATGACCATTCCCGAGGGGGATTTTCTGGCGATCATGGGGCCGTCTGGCTCGGGCAAGACCACGCTGCTCAATCTGCTCGGCGGCACCGACCGCCCTGACAAAGGCACGATCGAGTTCAACGGCAAACACATCGATAAGCTTAGCGAAGGCCAACTGACTCAGTGGCGCGCCGGGAATGTAGGTTTCATTTTCCAGTTCTACAATTTGATGCCGATCCTGACGGCGACGCAGAACGTCGAGCTGCCGCTGCTCCTCACCAAGCTTTCACCCAAAAAGCGGCGGGAGAACGTCGCCACCGCGCTCAAGATCGTTGGGCTTGAGGAGCGCGCGCGCCACCGCCCGCGCGAGATGTCCGGCGGCCAGCAGCAGCGCGTGGCGATCGCGCGCGCCATCGTGGCCGACCCCAAGCTGCTGCTCTGCGACGAGCCCACCGGTGATCTCGACCGCACCACCGCCGACGAAATCCTCTCGACGCTGCAGGTGCTCAATCGCGATCTGGGCAAGACCATCATCATGGTCACCCACGACGCGGAAGCCGCGAAGTTCGCGAAGCGCACGCTGCATCTGGATAAAGGTCGCTTCGACGAGCGGGAGCTGGCGGCATGAACGACTGGATGCTGATGCGGAAGAATTTGTTCCGCAAGCCGGTGCGCACGACGCTGCTGATCATCTCGATCACGGTGGCGTTCGTGATTTTCAGCGGCATCATATCCTTCAACATCGCGATCAGCACCTTCAACACCTTGCCGACCCGCATGGTGACGCTGTCGAAGATCAATTTCACCCAATCGCTGCCGATTGCGCACTATGAGCGCATCGCCGCCACCGAAGGCGTGGCGGTGGCGACCCATATGAACTGGTTCGGCGGCTATTATCAGGACCAGGCGCGCGGCTTTCTCACCGTCTTTGCGGTCGACCCTGAAACCTATTTCCAGGTCTATTCCGAAGATCTAGCGGCGATCCCGCCCGCCCAGCGCGACGCCTTCTTCGGCGAGCGCACCGCGATGCTGGTGGCCGAGCCGATCGCCGAGCAATACGGGTGGCGCATCGGCCAGCGCATCCCCATAAACTCCAACATCTTCACCAACAGCACGACCGGCAACTCGACTTGGGAGTTCACGCTGGTCGGCACTATCCCCACGCCCTCGGGCAGCTCGCAGAGCGGCGCTGTGCTGATCCAGTACGAGTATTTCAATGAGACCATCACTTTCGGCCGCGATCGTATCGGCTGGGTGCCGTTTCTGACGACGTCGGCCGAGGTCAACGACCAGGTGGCGGCGTCCATCGACGGGCGCTTCGCAAATTCCGCCGACGAGACGTCCACGCAGGATGAGGAGACGTTCAACAAATCGTTCACCGCCCAGCTCGGCAACATCGCGCTTGTGGTGTCGCTGGTGGTGGGGGCGGCTTTCGTGGCCATCCTGCTTATCGTTGGAACGACGATGGCGCTGGCGGTGCGCGAGCGCACCAAGGAAATGGGCGTGATGAAGACGCTGGGCTTCTCCTCCGGCAGGGTGCTGCGGATGGTGCTGGGCGAGTCGCTGCTGCTCTCGTTCCTTGGCGCGGCGCTCGGCTGCGCTTTGGCGGCGGGACTGTTGACGTTCGCGGCCAGCGGCGGCGGCGGCTTTCCGATCTATTTCGCGCCTGTCGTGCTTGGCTATGCGGCCGCCATCGCATTGGCGCTGGGGCTGGTGACCGGCTTGGGCCCGGCGCTTGCCGCGTATCGATTGCGCATCAATGACGCGCTTGG
This sequence comes from uncultured Terricaulis sp., assembly GCA_964575885.1. Taxonomy (GTDB): domain Bacteria; phylum Pseudomonadota; class Alphaproteobacteria; order Caulobacterales; family Aquidulcibacteraceae; genus Vitreimonas. Next base: position 453 of record CAZNTI010000003.1, on the reverse strand, counting down.
CCGGCGCTGAGCAGGAGCAGGTTCACGCATGGCTTCCCTACTTAATCAGATCGGCGCCGTGACGGCGCTCAATGTGCGCTCCATTCCGCAGCGCGGCTGGATGTCGCTGGCCAGCGTGGTTGCGGTTGCGCTCACCGTCGCGGTGCTGCTGTTTTTCCTGGCTCTGGCGCAGGGGCTCACGCGCACGGTCGAAGGATCGGGCGCGGAGGACACCGCCGTCGTTATCCGCGCGGGCTCGAACGCCGAACTCAACAGCGTGCTCGGCCGCGATCAGATGACCATCTTGGCGACCGGGCCCGGCGTCGTGCAGCGCGAGGGCCGTCCGATGGTGTCCGGCGAGTTGCTGGTGATCGTCGATGCGATCAAGCGCTCGACCAACACCAACGCCAACATTCCGTTTCGCGGCATCGGCGCGGAGGGGCTGGCGCTGCGCCGCGGCGTCACCATCACGCA
>CAZNTI010000002.1:10533-25284 GCA_964575885.1 uncultured Terricaulis sp. | reverse complement strand
GAGCAGGGCGGCGCCAACGCCGCAGAGGCCGCCCGTGGAGTGATAGAGCGGCAACGGACAATAGATGCGGTCGTCCGCGCCGGCGGCGGTGACGCCAGCGAAGGCGCGCATGTAGAGCTGCGCGCGGGTATGGGTGATCTTTGCGGCCTTGGGCATGCCGGTGGTGCCCGAGGTGTAGATATAGAGCGCCACTTCGCGGGCGCGGATGCCCGCGCGCGCGCTGCGCGGCGGCCGCTGCGGGGGCGCTCCGGACACAAGATCGAGCTGGCGCTGGCCTTCGCCTGCGGCGCCGTCGATCACCCACACCTGCAGCGGATGGGCAAGCCCGGCGCGGATGGTGGCCAGGTGTTCGACGCCCTCAGCGTCGGTGATGAGATGGCTGGCGCCGGAGATCGAGATGCAATGCGCGAGCGCGGCCCCGGTCAGGTTGTTGTTGATGAGCGCTGCTGCGGCGCCCAGCTTGGCGATCCCGACCCAGGCGGGAACATATTCGGCGCGGTTCGGCAGCAGCACCGCAACGGTGTCGCCGCGGGCGACCGCTTGCGCCTCTCCCCACGCCGCGAAGCGGTTGGCGAGCGCATCGAGGTCGCGATAGCTCCAGCTTTGACCCTCGAACAAGAGCGCCGTGCGCTCGCCGAATTTGTCGACGGCGGCTTCGAAGTCGTCGCAGATCAGCTGCTCGGCTTGGGGATTGATAGCGCGGATGGCCCAGAATACCCGGATCAGCCCGTCCAGAAATCTGAGCTCTCTCGCAAGGTCCAACGCACCCATCCCATCGCTGCTGCAACCCCATGTAAGTCGCTTCGCGCAAAAGCGGAATGCGTCGATTGGGTCAGGCGATGGCGGCCATGGCGGTGAGCATCGCGATCGCCGGCAGCACCGCGAGCAGCAGCGTGATCAGATAAGCTTCTGGGTTCATCTCGTCTCCTCCACAACGGGCGACGAGGTAAGCGGGCGATGTTGCGTCGGTGTTGCGTCGGTGTTGCCGGCGCGTTGCTGAGTTGAGGCGATTGCGAGGCGAAGTTTTAGGGTGGGGGCGGCGGCAAACGCCCGACCGCGCCCTCGCGGCGAGGATCGGCGCCGCCCTCAAGTCCGTGCGCGGTGACGCGGATGGCGTGCAGGCCGCTCACCTCCGTGGCGCCGGGCTGGGCAAAGCTCCAGCCGCGGTCCTGCAGGCCGGCTTCGACGCCGGCCGGCAGCGCTGCGGTTTCGGCCACCACTGGCGTCCCCCGCGCCATGGCGTTGCCCATGTTCAGAGCCTCCTGCACCGGCAGGTCCCAGTCGAGAATGCCGATGGTGGCGCGCGCCACATAGGCGATGATGGTGGAGCCGCCCGGCGAGCCGATCACCAGTTCGAGGTCGCCGTCGCCGTCGGTGACGATCAGCGGCGCCATCGATGAACGCGGGGCCTTGCCGGGGGCCGCGGCGTTGGCGACCGGGCGGCCGTTGAGCGTCGGCTGAAAGGCGAAGTCGGTGAGCTGATTGTTGAGCAGGAAGCCCCCGGCCATGCGCTGCGCGCCGAAGCCGGATTCGACCGAGGCCGTGAGCGCGACCGCGTTGCCCCAGGCGTCGACGATCGAGACGTGCGTGGTGCCGGCGCCTTCGGCGTCGATGCGCCCCCAGCGCTCGAGCAGGCCCCGTCCGGCCGGCGCGCCAGGCGCGACGTGCTCGGGCGGGGCGCGCTCAAGCGCGATAAGGCGTGCGCGGGTGCGCAGATAGGACGGGGACACCAGCGCGCGCGTCGGCACCGGCGCGAAGCGATCGTCGGCGAGGTAGTGATCGCGGTCGGCGTACGCGAGCCGACTCGCCCACAGGAAGGCCGCCCAATCGTCGATGCTTTGCGCGCCCTCGGGGGCCGGGCGCGCGCGTTCGTAGAGGCCAAGAATCTCGACCACCGTCACCGCCGAACTCGGCGGCGGCATGGTGCAGGCGCGATAGTTGCGGAAGCGGCCGCAGACGGGGGCAAGCCGGCGCGCACGCACCGCTTCGAGATCGCCATGCGCCAGCCCCCCGGCGCGCGGGGCCCGCTGCGCGGCGGCGACGATGGCGTCGGCGATGGGCCCGCGCCGCAGCGCATCGGCGCCGTCGGCGGCGATGGCGCGCAAGCTGCGGGCATAGTCGGGATTGCGCAGCAGGTAGCCAACCGGGCGCGCGGCGCCGGCCGCATCGTAGAAATAGGGGCCAGCCGCGGGATCGTGGCGCAGCGCGCCGCGTTCGCGGTAGAGTTCCAAGAAGCGCGCCAGCCGCGGCGATACCGCAAAGCCCTCGTCGGCAAGCCTGATCGCGGGCTCGAACAGGCGCGCCCATGGCAGCCGGCCGTGGTCCTGGTGTGCAAGCTCAAGCATCGCCACCAGTGATGGCGCCCCGATCGAGAGGCCGCTCATCTGCGCCTCGAAGAACGGCATAGGCGTCCCCTCGGGGGTCAGGAACATTTCCGGCGTTGCGCTTGCGGGCGCGCGCTCGCGGCCGTCATAGGCGACGATACGCTGGCTGCGCCCGTCATAGTGCAGCAGAAAGCCGCCGCCGCCGATGCCTGAGCTTTGCGGCTCGACCAGACCCAGCACCGCTTCCGCGGCGATGGCCGCGTCGATGGCGCCGCCGCCTTCGCGCAGGATCTCGATTGCTGCGGCGACCGCGTGAGGATTGGCCGCCGCCGCCATGGCTTCGCGCCGCGGCGTCTGGGCTGGCGCCGCCGTTGCGCAGGCGGCCAGCAGCGCCGCCAGCAGGATGGCGACGCCGCGCGCGAGGGATCGCTTGTCAAGCATGGGGGGGCTGCCTACCAGAGGGTTTGATCCGAAAGCGAAAGACCCGCCATGGCGCGTCCCGGCCCTGACAATTCATTGTGCGACGTGGCCGGATTGTCCATAGGCTGCGCCGAGGATCACGCGGCCCTCACCGGCGTCACCGTGATCGCGCCCGACGCGCGCGCCGTTTGTGGCGTTGATGTCCGCGGCGGAGGCCCGGGCACACGCGAGACCGATGCGCTCGCGCCCGAGAACCTGGTCGACGCCGTCGACGCTGTGGTGCTTGCAGGCGGCTCTGTTTACGGGCTGGCGGCGGCCGATGCGGTCGCCGCGGCCATGGGCGCGGCGGGCAAAGGCTTCGGCCTCGTCGATCTGCCCGGCGTGCCGCGCTCGCCGGTGATCCCGGCCGCCATCCTCTACGACCTCGCCAATGGCGGCGACAAAGCCTGGGGGGAGGCGCCGCCCTACGCAGCGCTCGGGCGCGCCGGCGACGCCGCGCGCGCACGCACGCTGCGCATCGGCAATGTCGGCGCCGGGATCGGGGCCATGGCCGGCGCTCTTAAGGGCGGGCAGGGCAGCGCCTCCATCGTCACCGGCGACGGCTTTACGATTGCAGCGCTTGCCTGCGTCAACAGCTGGGGGTCGACGACCATGCCGGGCCAGCGCGCCTTCTGGGCGTGGGCGCACGAGATCGGCGCTGAATTCGGCGGCGTGAAGCCCGATCCCAGCCTCAGCTTCGATGCTGAAGATTGGTCGGGCGCGAAGGCTGCGTCGCAGCCGCGCGCCAACACCACCATCGCCTGCGTCGCGGTCGATGCAGCGCTCACCCCGGCTGAAGCCAGGCGCATGGCGCAGATGGCGAGCGCAGGGCTGGCGCGGGCGATCCGGCCGGTGTTCGCGCCGTTCGATGGCGACGTGGTGTTTGCGCTGTCGACGGCCCAGCGCCCGGCGCCGGCGCAGCGCGCGCTCGCCGTCGCCCGCTTCGGCGCGCTCGCCGCCGATTGCCTGGCGCGGGCAGTGGCGCGCGGGGTGTGGGCGGCCGAGAGCGCGGGCGGGCGCGCGGCCTGGTCGGCGCTGGGATAGGGGCGGGTTCTCGCCAGCTGCGGCTAGGGAGGATGCGGCGAAAAGGGCTTCCCTGGACCTCACGCTGGAAACGTAACGTCCATCGCCGGAGCGTGCGCGTCGTACGGCGCTGCGACAAAGATATTCGCGCTCCCGGTTGCGGCGCGCGGGAGGGGGGCCGGAAGATCGGGGTCGTCGAGCGTTGGAAGGGTAGCCCTGGGAGGGTCCACGCGGCGGCGAAGGTGCAGGCGAACCGGCGGGGTTCGGCGCGGCCGGCTGCGGCGCTTCGCCTTGCAACCGCCACGGCGGGGCGCTATGCACGCCCCCTTCGCGCCCGTAGCTCAGCTGGATAGAGCACCAGACTACGAATCTGGGGGTCAGGAGTTCGAATCTCTTCGGGCGCGCCATATTTTCAAGGACTCAGAAATCGCGCCGCGAAAGTTCATCTTGGGAAATCCGGCGTTTCCCAAGAAGAAAGTGCGATTTGTGGGATTTCCTATGAACAGGACACGCCCCCAAATTTTGCCGTGGCGCCCTGTGAGCCAGCGCTTCCTCCCATTGCCTCTTGTGGCCGGCTGCAAGCCGCGGTGGACATATAGGCGCTCCCAGAGCCCGCGAGGACAACCGCACATCGCGCGCCCTGTTCAAGCTCAAAGCTTACGGTGTGATCTCTATCCCTGTCTGACATAGCCCGAATTGTCATTTGGCTGTCGCGATATGGCGCCTATGGCTTCAGGCGAGGTGATGAACATGAGAGCCATTATTGCAGCGCTATTGGTTGCGCTGACGCCGACGAGCGCGTTCGCGTGGGGCCCAAACCGGCCATCGAGTAACCGGTGCAATCGCCGAGCCAATGTTGAGCAGGCGGGCGGCGCGCGAGGTGCGCGCCATACTGGGGACTGAGACATTAGCTGAAGCGTCGACTTGGGCAGATGACATGCGCTCAAACCCAGAGCCGTTCTGGCAGACGACCGCAAACCCTCGGCATCATGTCACCGTGCCCGTGGGCCGGAGCTACGCGGATGTCGGCGCGCCTGCTGAGGGCGATGCGGTTACCGCGCTCGCACGATTTGCAGAGACGCTGCACGATCCCGGCGCAAGCCGCGAAGACAAGCAATTGGCTTTGCGATTTACGTTGCACATTATCGGCGACCTCCATCAGCCACTGCACGTCGGTAACGGCGATGACCGCGGCGGACGGCACTTATTGCATTTCCTACGGACAAGAGGTGGACACCTTGGAAATACGTGCAAACGGCACCTACCGGCACGTTTACGCCTCTGCAAACGACCCGTTTGAGCAGGAAGGTCAATGGCGCTCCAACGGCCCGTTTGGATCGTGTCACATGGTCCGGTTAGAGGACTATAGGCGATGGGGACAAGAATTTGAGCGTGCCCCCGATGGGTGCCGCAGGTTGGGACGCTTGTGTCGACAAGTCGGTTACCGGTTCAGTTCGTATCGTTTTGGACCCTGATGGGCTCGTTTATCGCCAAGTCCAGGAATAGACGACGATCTGACCAACGCCGATCCGATGACATACACCAGTTGCTCTCCGCCTCGCGGCGCACGCGGATGACGTGGCCCGATAGCTTCTATGTCGATTACGATTACGATCCCACCAACGCCGTCACCGGCATCCGCGAGAATGGCGCAGCCTCCGGCGCAGGCGTGCTGACGACGTTTGCGTATGACAATCTCGGCCGCCGCACGCAGCTGACGCGCGGCAATGGCGTGGTGACGAGCTATGCCTTCGACGCGGCGTCGCGTCTGGAAACGCTGACGCAGAACCTCACCGGCACAAGCAGCGATCTCACGCGTACCTTCGATTACAACGCCATCGCCCAGATCGTCGAGCGCGAGTCGAGCAACGCGGCCTACAACACGCCAACGCCGAACAACAGCACGACCAATTACCTCGACAACGGCCTCGCCCAGTACCGCGCCATCACCCAAGCGCAGCCGACCTACGACGCGCGCGGCAACATGACCCGCGTCGGTCTCAGCATCTTCAGCTACGACATTTTCAACCGCCTCACCGCGGCGACTCCGGCAGGAGGAAGTCAAGCCACCTTCGCCTACGAGGCGCTCGGCCGTCTGCGTGAGAGCGTAGCAAGCAGCACGACGACGCGCTTCCTCTACGACGGCGTGCAGGTGATCGGCGAGTTCAACGGCTCGAATGTGATGCAGCGCCGCTGCGTCTTCGGGCCTGGCATCAACGAGCCGCTGGTTTGGACGTAGCAGCGGACGCGCAGCGCGCCGATGGCGGGATCTTCGAGTTCGAAACGCCAGCCCGTCTGTTGCGAGACCTGAGCTATGGCTTCGTTGAGGGTCTCGCCGTCGAAGGCCAGCATGTTGTCGCGCCAGGGCGCTGACGCGCGGCGGGCTCTTGTGCTGCGCACCCAGCCGCGCTGTGTAACGAGAAGGGAACGTCTCGGCCCTTCGGGCTTCGATCCCTGACGCCGTCCCGTTTTCGCCGTTCAGCACTCGGCCAGATTCAAGTTTTAGGTTCCCATGGGACCGCGGCCCAGACATCAAGTTCATCGATCCAGAAATCGGCTGCGCAAACGGGCTCTTGGCCGCCCTGGTGGGAGGCGACGCGCGACCAGATCAGCGCCGACGTAATGACCGAGGCGGCGCCCAGATCCTCAAGTGCGCGTTTCGCAGTTCTCATGGTCGCGCCGGTGTCGATGACGTCGTCAACAAGCAGGCAACGCCGATGTTCGATGTCTTCGCGCCGCAGACCCGAACCGAGAATGGGCGCGATACGCTCGGCGCTCGGGACATCGGTGGCTGTTGTTCTCACGGAGATTGTCAGCACGTTGCGGGTGTCAAAGACAAACGCCATCAACATGGCGGGTAAGAGCCCGGTGCGAGCGATCCCTACGACGACATCGATCTCATGGCCTGAAGCAATGATTTTGTGGGCGAGCTTATCGGAAAGAGCGTGAAGTTCTTCCCAGCTATACGGGCGGCTTTCCATCGTGCGGCCTTCTGGTGAAATCAGGTTTCGAACTTCGCCAAAATCGCTTCAACTTCGCGGGCGGCGCTCGCAAGGCGGGCCTCGAACGGGCCGGTCAAGATGATAACGCGTGAGCTTCGTCGTCTTGCCTCTTCATGAAGAAGCACTTCTATTTCCATTCGCAAGGTGGCGTCCGTCTCACGAATGCCGTTATCTTCGAGAGGCACGCCGTCAGCAGCGCACAACAGAACGACATCGTAATGGCGGGGATCATGTTCCGGCGTCAGCGCGGTGAGGCCTGTACCGAAGACGCGCTCGTGGGCCACGACATCGATATAAGTCCCGTCGAAGAGGCCGACGCCTCCCTTGGTCTCACATGTCCGCTCGGCAATAATTTGCGCCCACCGCAGATATCCGCGGACATCATCGCGCCGCCAATCGAGCCCGGGGAACGCGAGCTTGGCGGCGGACGCAATCTCTGGATAGGGCTGCAATTGGGGGAAACGATCGGATAGGGCGCGAAAAAGCGTCGTCTTGCCGCTGGAGAACGGTCCGCTAATGGCGATCTTTGCGCTTTGCAATGAAGACAAGGCCTGGACTCCAGGCGGCGCCAAGCCGCTCTCTAGCAAAGAGACGCAAGATGTTGCTCGGCGCCGACGTCAGTGGCCGAAACCTTATGTCTGCGGACACTTTCCGGAGAAAATAGCGACCAACAGATAAGCTCGCGATAAAGAAAACCTTTTTCGGTGAGCGTCAGGTGGGTGCCGTCGTCGCGCATGAGGCCGAGTTCAACCGAAGCGTCGAAAACAGATCCGTAGGGCTCAAGCATCGTCCCGTTCAGCGCCCGCGGGATGGCCGCGCGAGGGAGTTTATGCAACATCAAAATGACGCTGCGGCGCGCGCTTTCATCGGCGTCGATTAGAACACCTTTGGTGGCGATCGCCGCCTCGCCGGAAAGCGCCATATGTGCTTCCAGCGCTCCACGCGTGCGTTTGCCGCCGCCGGTGATGTAATCGACTGTCCGCGTATAAGAGCGAGCGCCCGAGCCCAGGCCTAAGACGGAGACGCCGCCAAAATAGAACTGTTTATGGAGGAGGCCGCCTTTGTTGGGCGCTTTAAATTGCACACTCGATTCGCGCACATAGCCCTCCTCGCGCAGGCGCGCGCTGCACATGGCCAAGCGCTCGTAAAGCTGTGGGTTTTGTATCAACGAGGGCAATACGCGCCGCCCAAGCGGCGTGTCGCTGCGAGGCCCGATCATGTAGAGGCTTGCGGTTTCTGGGCCAAACGCGAGCAGGGTCTCGATCGAGGCGGCGCATGAGCGGTCGGTTTGCCCTTCAAGTCCGACGATGAGGTCTGCGGCGACGTTGGCAAAGCCCGCTGCGCGCAGCGCCGCCAACGCCGCGTTGGCCGTGTCAGCCCCCGCGGCCGCTCTCCCCGCCAAGCCCAGTTCGCGGGCGTCGAAAGACTGAATGCCGACACTGATGCGGGTGACACCAGCGGCGGCGAGATCGGGGAGACCAGCGATTTCAGCCAGCACGCTATCGGGTGAGGCTTCGACTGATATCTCCTCGGCGGTGGCGCGCCAATCCGGGAAGACCTCGTCGAGGCTCGACAGAAGTTCGATCAACAGCGGAACGCCGATCACGAACGGCGTGCCCCCGCCGACGAAGACGGTTCGAATACGGCGGCTGCGCAGGCCAGGCGCCAAGTTGCCAAGTTGGCGACGCACGCTGCGAACGTAAGCCCGGTAGAGCGCGTCATCCTGGGTGGGTGTCGTGATCGTGTAAAGGGCGCAGAAGCTGCAGCGGTAGCGGCAGAAGGGAACGTGAATGTAAACGTTGAGATCGGCACCGCCCTCCGCGTCGCGGCGCCAGACGTCTATGAGGTTGCGTGGCGCTTCGCTTTCCACATGAGCGGTGCGAGGGGGATAGCAATACACCAACGGCAGAATAGCGCCCGTCGCCACGGCGCTCCGCAGAAAGTCTCCGCGGGTTTTCTCAGCATCTGCGAGATGACCGGCGTACATTGTTTCACGCTTTGTCGAAGACGGGCGCTTTGCCGAGGACGTCATCGAGGGCCTTCAGACCGCTCAGGCCGAAGGCCGCCACAAGCAGGGCAATGAGTGAGCAAACCACAACAAGCGTGCTGAAGGAGATGTCCGTTGAAAGGGCGTCGCCCTGATAAACCATTCCGATGATCATGCGGGCAAAGCCTGCGATCGCGAGGCCGGTCACGACGCCACGGGCCGTGCGTGGAAGAAGGCGCCAGACCGCCACGTCGCCAGGCGATCGCAAGTCGTTGAAGAACCAAGAATAGGAGCCGATCAGCGCCGCGAGGATGCAGCTCACAAAGAAGAGGACGTATTGGTCTCTCGCCGCAAGTTGTGTTTGAATAAAGCCCTGAGAGGCGGCCAACCAAAGCATGAGTAAGAAGCTGAGCGCGCCAATGAGAATAGCGACGTTGCCAAACACCCGCCGTCCCGCCCATGGATTCTTCTCATGCGCCAGGGAGACGAGGTCGAGATATGACTTTGCCGTTTGTGCGTCGAATTCCTGGACTCTCAGTGTTCTTGTTTGTTGGTCGGTGATGCCCAGCAATTGATAGACGCGGCGTAATTCCGTATTGGCCTTCTCGCCGGCGCCGCAGAACCTAGTAAAGCCCAGGACCGGCTTTTGATGTTTGATCGCGATCTCGACGACCTCTTCGGAATTTTCGGAGCCGCCGATCAGGGTAACAACATCGCAATCCCTAACCGCCTCTTGAAAGGCTTCGCTGTAAATATGGTTGTTTGAGGTTTTGCGGAAATGCTTCAGCTTGGTTACGGGGTCGCCGGGCGCTTTGAAGCGCTTAAATAGTGATGTATTGGCGACCGCGCTTTCGTCGTCGTCAGTGTGATAGAGCGTGACTCGCGGCGTCGCCTTAAGCTCGCCCTGCTGACCGTCAAGTTGTTCAAGCGCTCCGGAGACGACGGCCATGTCGGCGGTGCGTTCGGTCGTACCGGCGACCAGAATTCGGTGATGCTGCGAGGCGCAGGCCCCGATGGCTCTGCAGAAGTCCACGAATTTGTCGTAGTCGGGCGAGTCAACATCGCACGATCCAACAAAGAGAATATTCAGCATGCAATCTCTCGCCCTGCCTTTTGTCGCCGATTCCGGCTCGCGCGGGGAATATTGCTAAGGCGCCCAACCCGGTACGCCAAGGCCGCCCGGCCTCGATCACCGACGCACCGCGCGTCTGGTGCGACCGGAGAACCAAGCACTCGCGCGCACTTTAGCGTGCAATTGAAGATGCGGGCTTAGCCTTTGCGGTCTCAGGCGACCAGAAACCAATCGAAATTCAGCTTCTCAAATCCTCCGATCGCCGACTGTATATAGGTGTCAGCGAGCATCCTGAATATCAGTTTCCGTCATCCGGTGCAGGATGACGACGAGATTTCGGACGACGGCCACATTGGCGACCTTCGCGCCGCGCCAAGTGGATTTCGATTTGAGCAGCAAGACCAGCATTGAACCGGGCTTCTTTGGCTCGCTAACCCTTTGTGTAGCGCAATCACGCCATGCCCGTCTCATGCGCGACGCCTGCGAGCGCTTTCCGATAGGGGCGCAGAACGGCTGCAATGGCGGTGGGAGTTGCCGTTTCGGTCTCTAGGACTACAACGCCCTTGGCGTCGCAGACGCAAATAGACGTCTCTTTTTTGAGACGTCTAGAGCAGCAAAATGACGCGCCGCGCCATCATCCTGAGATTGAAAGCTAGACGTCGAGGTCGATGACGAGGGTTTCTTCTTCCAGAAAGTGAACGTGGAGCCGGTCATTAGCCTTGGCCTCGTGCTTTGCGAGGTCGCTTTCCAGGTCCTCCCAATGGGCTTTGGCCTTGTTATAGTCGGTGACGCCCTTCCGCGCCGCCTTGCGCGCAGCGATGGTCTCGCTCAAAATCTTGGTGCTGCAGTTCAGCCAGATGTGAAATTCGCCGCCGGCCCCTTCATTGGTAGTGCGCAAATCGTCGCCGCCAATGCGCAAATTGACGATGACCTCGATGACTGCTGTTCCTGGAAGATGGCGAGCAGACTATCCCGCTCACCGGAGACGGTAATAGCGAAGACATTGTTCACGGGCTTATGCACAACGGCCTCATCGAGGATGGCGGTGGCCTGCACGTGGACATCCTCAAGTTCCCCCATCAAGGCGCCGCCGCCAACATGGATGCGAGCTTCGCCAAGCGGATCACCGCTGATCACTACGTGATCTGCGGCAATGGCCGGCACGACAATCCGGAACGGAGCATGGCGCGCCCGAAGAGATTCGAACTCCTGACCCCCAGATTCGTAGTCTCTTTCTGGTTGTAGTCTCGGCTAGTTACTCACAAATTTCCGTCAGTACGAGTGTAGTCCGAGTCAGTTGTCGGGCCAGTGCATACCTCTAGGGTTGAGGATCATCGGAATCGTGGGGCTTAGCCGCATTGTCGGAGCCAAGTCGAAAGTTCGCGCCGCACCAGTCCAAGCTCTTTGCGCACCCCCTGACGCGCGCTGTACCCTTGTTCATGGCGAGCTCGTCCCGACCAAAAAGGCGACCGCGTGTTATGAGCCTGCCTATAAGATCGCACGCCGCATGCTCACGAGCATAACCTGATGCCCATTCCCGATTTCCAGACTCTGATGCTGCCCGTTTTGGAGGTCGCCGCTGACGGTCAAGACCATGCAGGCTCGTCGTTGATCGCGGCGATGTCGGATCGCTTCGGGCTGACGAAGGCTGAGCGCGCGGAGCTGCTCCCCTCAGGACGGCAACCCACCATCGCCAATCGCGTCCACTGGGCCATTACATATCTTGCGAAGTGCGGGCTGCTGGAGCGACCACGACGCGGCTTCGCGCGCATCACCGCTAGAGGACGCGAAGTTTTGGCCGAACGTCCCGCGCGTGTTGATCTGAAATATCTCTCGCGGTTCCCGGAGCTCGAGCGCTTCCGCGCTGGCTCCGGTGGCGGCGGACGCGAAACGCATGTCGAGATCGAACCCGTGACGGCGCAGTCGGCGACGCCGGACGAGCGTTTGCGGCAGGCGCACCAGGAGATCGAAGCCGCGCTCCGCGCCGATCTTCTGGCGCGCGTTCTCGCGCAGCCGCCTGTGTTCTTCGAGGGGGTCGTCGTCGATCTGCTTGTGGCGATGGGGTATGGCGGTTCCCACGGACGCAGCGCGCGCTTGGGTGGCGCGAGTGATGGCGGCGTTGATGGTGTCATCGACCAGGACGCGCTTGGTCTTGATCGCGTGTACGTGCAGGCCAAGCGCTATGCAGACAAACCGGTGACCCCGGCCGATATACGCAACTTTTTCGGTAGCCTCGATGCGATGAAGGCCGCGAAGGGCGTTTTCATCACGACCTCTACGTTCACGCGTGATGCCCGCGAACAGGCGGAAAAGCTGACCAAGCGGATCGTTCTGATCGACGGCGAGCAGCTTGCGGCGCGCATGCTTCAATTCGGCGTCGGTGTCCGAATTGAGGAGCGCGTTGAGATTAAGAAGGTGGATGAGGACTATTTCAGCGCAGACGAATAGGTGGCGCGTAGGCTCACCCGACTAAGCCGCTGGTAAGAGCATGGCGATCGCAGCCAAGATGGCCTGAATCTGTCGTTCGCAACGTCAGCGCTCCATGAGCGCGCGGGCGCGTTCTCCCGGATAGGCTTTGATCGACGAGCATCCGACAAACGACCTGGCGTCATCGACCAGGATCGAGGGGCCAGGCCGAACGTCCGATTTCCATCAGCCGGTCGGAGGCCTGCGCAATGCCGCTTGCTCCCACGCGCGCCGCCAATCGCTCGCCAAGAGTTCGCGCCGTTGTGTGCTCGATGTTCAGCCGCTTTGCCGCACTTTTGAGCGTCGGCTCCGTCGCGAGCGCGCACAGCAGTTGGATCTCTCGCCCGGTCGCCTGAACGCCAAGCGCGCCCCGCAGCCGCAAGAGCAAGGGCGGTACGAGACGCGTGAGCAGACCAAGCCGCTCCAGCTCCCCGTTTACGCCGACCAAAGTCGAGACATGAAGCTGAAACCGTCCAAAGCCGTTTTCGCCAAGCGTCAAAGAGAAACCGCGGCGATCAGGGTCGCTGGTCGGCCGTAACGAGAGTTCGAACATGCCGCCTCGGAACGCGCGCTCGCCCGCCAAGCCGGCGAGCGTCAACGCCGCCTTCGACTCCGCGTCGAGCAATGGCGCGCTCGCCTGCTGCCGGTTAGCGCGCTCGACCATGAGCCTGCCCTCGATGGAAGCGTTCGGACCGCCGCCTGCCAAGTCGCGCAGCATTTCCGGCCCCCCAAAGCTCATCGCCGATATCCCCCCGTCCGCGCCGAAGCGGATGTGCACGCTTTCGGCGGGGCTGAGGCCTCGCTCGTAGGGCGCGTCGGGCAGATCCAGCGCCGCCTCGATATAAGGTGCGCATGCCTTCACGAATGCGACCTGCGACGCCTCAAATGCGGCGTCTTCGTTGCCGCGCGAAACGAGCAAGATTCCGATGCGGCCCTTGGGCGAAAAGAACGCGCCGTAAAGTCCATGCCGAACGTTGCGTTCGCGCCAAAGCGTTTCCCATGGCATTGGCGGCGCCGCTGCGCCCCATAGCGTCACCGCAACAAAGCGTTCGGCGCGGCGCCCGGAAATGAGGTCTTGCGGCGAGGGCGCCTCTGGCGGTCCCGGCCAGAAATTGGAGGCGAGCGCGACGCGTATCTCATCCGTCATGGTTTCGGTGCCATGCCATACTGAGAACGCGTGCTGGGGAACGTGCTTGCTCTCCAACACATAGAACGCGGGAACCGCATTCGCCTGCAGCGCCGCGCCAACGACGCGGATTTGCTCGCCGATCACATGCTGCGGTGACAGATTTGATCTGCAAAACGCGCGAATGCGATCCACCTTGCGCCGGTTGCTCGCTCCGCCGTTTGGGTTTTTGCCGTTCGTGAACCGCTTGGACATCGCCACTGACTGCTCGCGCTCGGCCTGCCGTCGAGTGACCAATCGCTAGCCGTCTCTAGACGAAACTCCAGCCGGCGACCCCTGCGGTGTCAAGCCGCAACCTTGTTCAGTGCAGCGCTGGTTTCGCCGGAGTAATCCCGAATCACTGCGCCGCGGGCCTCCAGATATGGGCGAATTTCGTGAAATAGCGTCTCCACGCGCGTCCACGGCACGCGCGGATAGAGATGATGGATCAGGTGCAGATGCTGGTTCACCCATAGCAGCGCAACGATGCGATGCCAGGGCTTGGGGAACAGATAGCCGACGGAATCTCCAAACACCTTCTCATGATGGGGATGGTGGGAGGCCCAATCGAACGCGAAGGCGACCAAGAAAAGCGCGATATGCGCTGGGATGAGCCAGATCACCAAAACCGCGAGCCAGGTATTGGTGGCGATTGAAACGACAATCAGCGTCAGCAGCGCCGCCGCGTAGATGAACAGATCACGCCGTTCCGCCAGCGGGGCCTTTTTTAAAATCACGCCGTAATACGGAATGTGCATGGACGCGCAGCGCGCGATGACCGAAAGCGGATTTCGTCCCGCCACCCAATGATCGGGATCACGCGTCGGGTCGTTGTAAGAATGATGGTGGCCGAGGTGGGCGAACTTGAAGCATGAGAATGGGATCAGGTAGAGCCAGGCGGTCACGTGTGCGAACGCTTTCGACGCCAGCCGCAATGGCGTGCTCGCCCTGCAGGCGACGCCATGGGCGCCGTCATGCATCACGGTGAACATCCAATATTGCGCCACCGCGTTGATCGCGATTGTCGCCGCCGCTGGCAAAACCCCCGACAGCCAGAGCGCGCTTGACGCCGCTAGCGCCGCCGCCGGTCCCAGGAACAAGCCGATCTGGTAGAAGTAAACGCGCGACATATGCCGCTGGGCCACGGCAAGCGCTGCGTCTTCGGTTGTCGCGAGCATTGCGGGCGGGTTCATCGTCGACCTGTTCTGAACGAAGCTAACAAGCGTTTCGCATGACGTCGGCGAGACCAGCAG
>CAZNTI010000002.1:0-10433 GCA_964575885.1 uncultured Terricaulis sp. | reverse complement strand
GCCCAGATCAGCAGAGCGCGATCAGCGCACGCAAGACGCAGGGGCAAACGCTTGGTGAACAATGATGCGCCCTTAGCCGCCACGCGGGACCCCCGTGAGCAGGACGCGATCAACAAGCTCATGGGGCTTGCGGTATTCGGTGAGGCGGCCGCGGCGAAGACGTACGGCTTGATGGGCCGTCTGCGTCCCGAGCATGAGCCCATGATGCGCAAATTCGCGCGCATGGAAGGGGTGCACGCCGGCTGGTTTCATGAAGCCTGCGTGCGAAACGGGGTGGAGCCGGACCGCGATTTCGCCAATGCCGAACTCGGCTATCTCTTGTCGCAAGTTCAAGAGCATTTTGCGGCGGAGGATTTCGACGCGCTGGCCGTCGTGCAGGGCTTTATCGTCGAAAGTCTCGCCATCGCCACCTACGAGCCATTTCTGAAAGTGGCGGACCAATATCCGGGAACTCGGGACGCATTCCACAATGCGCTCGAAGAAGAGAAGTACCACGTGGAGTGGATCCGTCGCTACTTCCGGCTGCGGTTTTGTGACCGCGAAACCGAGTTTCTCGAACTGACCGAGCGCGTGAATGTACAAGGCATCGATTGCGTCGGCGGCTCCATGATGAACATCGCGCGATTGCTGGATACGATCGGCATGTCCGGCGCCGATTGCGCTGGCAGCATGATGGACGGTTACGCCCAGCTGCTTGAGGACGTGGGGCTTCCCCGCAAGCAGGCCACCAAGAATGTCGTCAAGATGTTCATGCCCTTGATCCGCAAGTATCGTCATGACGAGCAAGCCGCGGTCGAGTTGGCCTCATGATGGGCGTTAAGGTCGCTGAGGCGACCGGCGTCGAGGCGCGGCTGTGGGCGACCCTGCGCGCATTCGAGGCCGTGGCCTGCGCAAATTATGAACGCCACGCGCCGGAACTGGCGACATCGGCGAAGCGTGCGGTGCTGGCCGAGCTTTCCGGCGTCGCCGCCGACGACACGGGCGGTCTCGCCTCATCGGTTCGCGAGCTTCTTGCGCACGCCAGCAGTCCCGACGCCATCGGCGTCCTGCTCATCCAGGGCGTGGTGCTGGAGCGGCTCGGTTCGGTCGTGTACGCGCACGCCAGCGTGAATTCGCGCCTGAGCGAGTCAGGGCGCGCCTTAGCCGCGCGCGGCGCCGCGGCCTGCGCCACAGCGATGGCTGCAGCCGCGACGCGCCTTCCGAGCTTGGTCGGCGACGGCGCTATGCTGCTCGCCGCCTTCGAAGCCCGCACCGGAGAGCTGATCCGACGCGTCGACGCGCTCGGCGAGGCGGTCGATGCGGCATTCTCCGCGCCGCTGCAGCTTTCCTTCGCCGATGTGATGGGGGACTTCACCGCCGAGCTCCTCGATGCGTGCGTCAGCCTTGGCATGCCTCGGCGCCAGCTGATCGTGTTCCTCACCGGCCGCCTGATGGGGATGTAAAGTGCCGGCCACTGCGATCCTCACCGGCGCGAGCGGCTATGTCGGGCGGGTATTGGCCGCGGCTTTGATCGCGCGCGAAAACGTCGAGCTGATCCTGCCGCTCCGCGCCGGCCACGACCTCGATGCGGTCGGCCGCGCCATCGTCGAGGAGGCGGTCCTGCTCGAGCCGCGGCGCTCGCTCGAGGACTACGCCGCGCGCTTCAGATTTGTACCGATCGACGACATAACCGGCAGTCTCACCGGCGAGGAAAAGCGCAGCGTCCGTGAACTGATCCATGCCGCCGGCTGCGTCGACTATTTCAACATCGAGAAGCTCAATGCAGGCAATGTGCGCCTGACCGAGCAGATGCTGGACGTGGCTCGTCAACACGGCCTTGAGCGGTTCATTTTCGTATCCACGGCGTTTTCGTGCGGCCGCACCGACCTCAACCCGATACCTGAACAATTGCATGAGGATACTGGCCGCGAAGAACTCACGGAATACATCCGCAGCAAGCGCCGCGCCGAGTGGCTGGTGGCGAACAGCGGCTTGCCCTACCTGATCGTGCGCCCCCCTGTACTGATCGGCGACAGCGCCGATGGGCGCTATAGCGGCAAAGCCTACGGACTCGTGCAGTTCTGGGAAGGCTGGTCGCGGCTCATCCTGGCGAAGTATCGCCGCGAAATGCACTTCGTGGCCCGCACGGGAACCCTGACGCCGCTCCTGCACCAGGATGATCTCCAGGCCAGCTTTCTTGCCGCCCGGAGCGGCCTGGCGCCCGACGCCATCATTCATCTGGTCGCGGCGCAGGAAAACCTAGTTCCGACACGAGAAATCTACGAGATCGCCGTGCGCCGCGCGCGTCCGCAAGTGGTTCACTTTTATCAGCGCTACGAGGACGTCCCGCGAGAGCGCTTGGAATCGTCGGCGCGCGCCTTCCTCGATTTCTGTGCGGTGAACATCGAGATTTCCGAGGGCGTCTGGCCGTTCGAGCGCGCGAACATGCGCCGCCTGGAGGCCGCGGGGCTCGCGCCGCCGCGCGTGACCAGCGCGTCGGTAAGCCGCTGCTTCGAAAGCTTTGGCGCGCAATCCAAACACATGGCTCGTTACTTCGCGCGTCATGGAAGTGAACTGGCGGAAACCGTCGAAATTATTGATCACCCCAGTCGTCGTGCTGAAGCATGAACGCTGTTGTTCGGGAGCGGCTGCGCGATGAGTGAAGCTCGCATTACGGGGCGCTTGAGCAGACGCGCGCTTGTAATCTCCGCCGTCGCGTGCGCCACAGGTGGCGTCGCGCGGGCGCAAACTGGCGACGCCACTGCGCTGATGCGCGCCGCACACGAAACCGGACGCTTTCTAAGCGCGCGCTTCGAAGCGGACTTGTCGCTTCGCGGCGCAGGCGGCGACGCGCGCCGCCGCACCATGCAGGGCGTTTCCAGGGTCACCGGCAGCGGCGCGGCCACGGCGCGCCTGATCCGCTTCACCGCACCGGCCGATATTCGCGGCGCGGCGACTCTGACGGTCGAACGCTTGGGCGGCGAGGACGATCTGTGGCTCTATCTGCCAGCCCTGCGGGCGATCCGACGTCTTGTTTCCTCCAACAAGCGCGATGCTTGGGTCGGCTCCGAGTTCAGTTATGGTGATGTCGTGGGGTACAAGGTGGACGATTGGCGCCACAGCCTTGTCGGCGAAGACACGGCTGCGGGCGCGCCCTGCGTAAAGGTCGAAAGCCTGCCAGCGCGTCCGCAGATCGCCGCCGACACCGGGTACTCGCGGCGCGTGAGCTGGATACGCCGCAGCGATTCCGCCGTCGCCCGAATGGAGGCGTACGCGCTGTCCGGCGGCCTTCTCAAAACCATCGACTTCAACGATCTGCGCGCGTTTCCATCTGCGCCGGAAAAGCGCCAGCCGATGGAGATCGTCGCGCGGGCCAGCTCTGGCGCCGTCTCGACCATGCGCTTCACGCAATTTACCGCCAACGCCCCGGTGACGAGCGCCGAGATCGCACCGGAAGCGCTGGAGGGATGAGACTGACGCGCACGATCGCGGTGTTCGCGGCGGTTTCCGCTTCCGCCGCTGCGGTGTTTGCGCCCGATGCCGCTGCGTTCGAAACTTCGCTGCGTGTTGCGGGCTGGTCGAGCGATCGTCTCACCACCGCCGATGCGATCGAGCCCAACGCGGAGCTCTGGGTTCGCGGGCGCGAGCCCCTCGCGGAGGGCGTCACCGCCCATGCCGAGGCGTTTGCGGGGACCAATCCGATCGGCGAGGGAAGCGCCGGGGGAGATGTACGGGACGCGTATCTGCGCTGGCGCGGAGAGGGCCTCGATATCCGCGTTGGCCGGCAAGTATTGGCGTGGGGCCGGGCCGACCGCGTCAATCCCACCGATGTGGCGGCGCCGAGAGATTTTCGCCGCCTCGTAGAGGACGATTCCGACACCCGCCTCGGGATAGTGACGCTGTCGGCGCGCGCGAACGTCGGAGACTTGGTCGTCACCGGCTACTGGCTGCCAGAGTTTCGGGCGACGGCGCTGCCGCAAGAGCCGCTCTTGCAAGACCTCGCTGTGCGCGACGACGAGCCCGACGATGCAGCAGCGCAAGGCGCGATCCGCATCGAGCGCTTTGGGCGCAGCGTGGACTGGTCGGTCACCGTCGCCCGGGTCTTCGATCGCACCCCTTGGCTCACCCTGGATGCGGCCGGCGATCCCAACGTGGTGCTGCGCCATCCTGCGCTGTTCGCCGTCGGCGCTGACGCTGCGACCACGATAGGGCGGTTTGGCGTGCGCGCCGAGGTGGCGTTCTATGAGTACGATCTCGGCAAGGTCGCGCCTTTCGCCACGCGCGCACCGAGCGCAGCAGCGACGTTCGGCGTCGAGCGCAGCTTCCCCAGCGAGTGGAACGTGCTGGGCCAAGTCTTCGTGAACACATCGCGCGCGAACGAGAGTTCAGATCCAAGTTTCGGCGCAAGCGAGCTCGCCGAGCGCAACGCAATCATCCACCGAACGTGGCGCGACACTGTCGCGGGCGCCAGCCTGCGGATTGCCAATCGGTTCGCAGCCGATCGCGGTGCGCTGGAGGCGACCGGCGCCTTCTACGCCGGCGGCGGGGAGTTCTTTCAGGTCCAAGCCAGCTATGCGCTCCGAGACGGGCTGCGTGTGACCTTCCTGGCGGAACGTTTCTCCGGTCCGTCGGACAGCTTCTTTGGCCAGCGCAACCGGAACGACGTGATCGCAATCGGCCTCAGGGCTGGCTTCTAAGCCTAGGGAGTCCGCGGTGTTTGAAACCTGGGCGCGTTTTGTGGTGGCCGCGCCGCGGCGCGTGATCCTTGCTGTGCTCGTGCTTGTCGCGGCGCTCGCGGTGTCGGCCGCATCGGTGCGCTACGTCGCAGACGTTGACCGGCAGATGCCGGCTTCCAGCCCGCTGCGGGCCGGCATCATGCAGGTGCAGGAGCGGTTCAACGCGCGTGACACGCTCGCGTTCATGGTGCGAAGCGAGGATCCAGGTGCGCAGCTCAGGGCGACATGCGCGCTTTCGCAATTCTTGGAAAGCAGCCCGATCATCGCCGCCAACACCGTGCTCGGGCCGGGCTCGAACACGATCAAGTATGTGGAAAATCGCGGCGGCAACCTTGTCGTGACCGGGTTGGCCGCGGTGTGCGAGTCGCCGATCGGGCTCGATGCACGAGTGATCGAAGGGCTCGGACCCCAGCGGCAATTCCTCGTCGCCGACGATGGGAGCTTGCTGGTCTACGCCGACCTCGACGTTCCCGCTGGTACGGAGCGGCAGGCGATCGAAACGATCGATGCATGGCTGGCGGCCAACAGGTTTGACGGCGTCTCGATTCAATATGCGGGCCAGCCGCGGTTTCTGGCGGTTGGCGACGCATTCTCGCAGCGCATCGCGCTCTTCATGCCGATCATCATTCTCATCATTGCGGCGCTGCACTGGGAGGCGCTGCGCTCGCTCCAGGCTGTCATCATCCCCTTGATCACCGGCGCCTTCGCCACGCTTGCCGGGCTGGGGCTCTATGGGCTGCTGGGACGTACGTTGGATACAGTGAGCGCGCTCGCCCCGGTGCTGATCCTGGCGGTCGGGGCAGGGCACTCCGTCCAGCTGCTGAAACGCTACATGGAGGAAGTGCGCGAGCGGACCGGCGAAGGGCGCGCCGATCTGCAGCAGAACCAGGACGCGCTGGTTGCGACAGTCAAGGCGCTAGGCCCGGTGCTGTCGCTCGCAGTGCTTGGCGCCGCAAGCTGCCTGTTTGCGCTGTTGGTGCTTGACGTGCCGGCGCTTGGCGATTTCGGTCTTCTTGCGGGAAGCGGCATTATCGCAGCTTTATTGCTTGAGCTAACCCTGATCCCTGCGATCCGTGCGCTGTTGCCGCCGCCTGTCGTCAAGGCGGGCTTCGGGGAGCTGAGCCCTTGGTGGCGGACGCGGCTTTCGCGTGTCGAGCGGGCGGCCATGACCTGGCCGAAAGCGAGGATCGGGGCCGGCCTTGCGGCGCTCGTCGCGCTTCTTGCGCTCGGCTTGCCGCGCATCGAGGTTGACTCAGCGTTCGGCAATTATCTTGGCGATCGGCTGCCGGCCGAGCGCGACCTGGCGGCGATCGTGGCGTCCGACATAGGGCCCTTCAGCTTGGATGTGGTGATCGACACCGGCCGCCCCGGCGGCGCCTTCGCCCCGGAGGCTTTGGCGCAGGCGCAGGAGTTGGAAGCGATCCTGGGCCGCGATCACTCTGTGCGGGCAACCGATTCGGCGGCCGCCGTGATGGGTTTCCTCAAGTGCCGCTTTACTGCGGCCGAGGATTGTAGCGCAGTTGCGATCGGCTCGGCGGAAGAAGCCGCCCAGATTTGGACCTTCCTGCTTGGTGGCGACGGCGGCCGCCTCATCGATGCCGAAGCCCGCTTCTTGCGGGTGCGCGCGTTCGCCGACAACGAACGCTCCGACACCGGCCGCCAGCTGTTGACGCTGGTCGAGGCGTGGCGCGGAGAGCGCGGCGCCTCCGTCACGATCGGGGGTTCCGCCGTCACCGCCTACGCTATCGAAACCGGGATGGTGGAAGCGGCGATCGAGAAGGGCTTTCTCTTGCTCGCCATCGTTGCCGTGATCGGCGGGCTAGCGTTTCGCAGCCTAACGCTGGGCGCCATCTTCGCCGCCGCGAGCGGGCTGACGCTGCTCATGAATTACAGCTTTCTGGGCTGGTCCGGGATCACGCTGAACTCGGCCACCGCTGTTTCAGCCTCGGTCGCGGTGGGCGTCGGCGTCGACTATCTCCTGTACATCAGCTTCCGTCTCCGGGAAGGACTGCGGCGCGGCCTGCCCCTTGAGGCGGCGATGAGCGCGGCGCACGCATCTGCCGGCGGCGCTGCCGTCTGCGTAGCGCTTGCAGTGGGCGCAGCCTTTGCGGTGCTGGTTTTTTCCTTCGACTTCCACATTCACCAATGGATCGCCGCGCTGCTTCCCATCACCATGCTGATGAGCCTGTTCGGCGCGCTCTTTGTGTTCCCGGCGTTGGTGCGGATTATGCGGCCGAGAGCTTTTGCTTCGCGCCCCAGTAAGGACCATCTCCCCATTCGTCAGGGATCAGAAGAGAACCGCTCCGGAGATTAGCGGCGGCGACATGGCGAACGGCGCGCTTCGGGCGAAAAGCGTGAGGTCGCGGCGGCGCGGCGAGCAAAGAAGCGGTTGTCCGCAATTGTCGTGCTACTGGAGCCTGGTCCTTAGCGTCGCCGCGGCTAGCGCACTTCTTCAACTTCGACTTCGGGCGGCGCATCGAGGCGCGGCGCGTTGATGGTCGGCAGCGTCAGCACCGGCCCAAGCGCGTCGGCGCCGCCGCGCTCCAAGCGCGGATGAATGAGCTGGCCGCCGTCGCCGAACACGTAGACCAGTCGCGCCCAGTCGCTGTCGTCGTACAGGAACGCCGGGCCTTCGGGATCGAGGTCGGACCAATCGAGTTCGCGCGGCGCGGCGGCGGCTTGCGCAAGCCAAGTGCGTGCGCCGTTGTCGTCGCCGCGGCCGCGGGCGATCTGCGCGAACAGAATGCAGATGCGCGAAGAGGGGTTCTCACGGTAGGCGTCTTCGAAGGCGGCTTGCGCTGCGTCCCAATCGCCGCGCTCCATCGCCAGCTCGCCCAGCACCATGCGGCTTTCGCGATGATCGCGGCGCTTTTCAGCCAGCGTGCGCATGCGCGCGGCGCGCTCCTCGCGGCTCTCGCCCGGCGCAAGGTCGCGGTAGGCGTGTGCAAGCGCCGGGTGAGGGGCGTTCTCCCACGCCTCTTCCAGAATCGAGGCGGCGCGTTCGCCTTTGCCCTCGGCGGCCAGCAGCCGCGCAGCCAGCGCCCCGGCAGGCGCAAAAGCCGGCGCCATGCGGAACGCCTTTTGCGCCATCTCGGCGGCTTTCTCCGGCCGGCGTTCGCGTTCGAGCTTGGCGGCAAGCGCCGCCATCAGCACCGCGCGGCGGCGCTTGGCGACTTTGTCCTCGATCTGTTTGCGTTTGTCGCCGATCTCGAGCGTGTCGAGGGCATTGTCCCAATCGGCGGCCTGCACGGCGAGGTCGAACGCGTATTGAAACGGCCAGGTGGCGGTCTTGGACGCCTTGAGCGCTGCTTCCGCGTGCGCGCGCGCTGCGGTGCGATCGCCGCGCTTCAAAGCCGCCGCCATCAACCCTTTGCGCCCCAGCACCTCGGTGTCTTCGTTCTGCAGCATGCCGGAATAGGCGCGCTCGGCGCCTGAGGTGTCGCCGGCGACCTCGGCGGCGCGCGCCTGCAGCAACAGCGCCAGCCGCGGCTCTTCGATCAGATCCTCAGCCTTGTCGGCATGGCGGCGCGCTTCTTCGAACTCGCCCGCTTCAGCCGCGATCAGGCCCAGCGCCAAAGCTTCCTGGCCGCGGCGCACGCGCGCGCGCTGGCTCGCCTTGCCGATCCGGCCCGGCGCATCCATCAGAAACATCAAGAGCCGCAACATCGGCAGCACCACCGCCACCGTCAGCACCAGCAGCAGCACGCCGAACAGCGCTGTGGTGGTGATCTCGGTGCCGAACCAGGTGATCTCTATCGATCCCTGGTCGGTCGTGATCACGTGCCAGGAGGCGAGCGCGGCCGCGACCGCAACGATAAGCAGAAGGGCTACGCGCAACATCGTGGTTCAGCTCCGCGACAATTCTTGTCGGATGGCGGCGATGCGCTGGTCGATCTCAAGCCGGCGCTGGGCGTCGTTGAGCCAGGGCTGGGCGACGCGCTTCGGCGCGCCGGAAAGACGGTTGAGTTCTTCGATCGCGCCGGCGAGATCATCGGCGGCGAGCCTTGCCTGTGCGCGTCCGACGATGGCGTCGGGGGTATCGCCGCCGCCGGCGCGTCGAATGACAATCCATTGCGCGAGCGTCGCCTGAATTTGACCCCAGAAGCCGGCCCCGGCGCGCGCTTGGTGCGCGGCGCGAACGACCTCAATGTCGAGCCGCTCGAACTGGTCGCGCAACTCGCCACGTGTCGGCGCGCCAGTGCGCGCCAGCGGCGCCAGCGCCAGCACGTTGGGATCCTCGGGCAGCAGCGCCGCGAGTGCTGCGTGCGCCTGCTCGAACGAGCCCGAAGACCGCGACGCTTCGCTGGCCGCGACCACGGCGTAGGATGCGCGCGCGGCGATTGCGGCCTGGCGCGCTTCGGCGGCGACGGTGGGCAATTCTTCTTGCAGCCGGCGCACTTCGGCGACGAGCGCGTTGACCTCCGCCGACGTCGGCATGGCCGCGAGCTGAGTCTCAAGATCGCGCAGGCCGCCCTGCAGAGCGAACACGCGCGCGGCGGTGCCGCCGTCGGCGATGTCATCGCTGGCGGCGACCGCGAGCGGGGCGTTGAGCACGGCTTCGATGGCGGCGAGGCGGGCTTCGGCGCTGGCTTCGCCTTCAGGGCCGGCGTCCGCACTTTCGGTTTGATTGGAAACGGGGAAGGCGCCGTCGAGCGCTGAGGCCACCGCCGGCAGCCTCGGTGCGATGGCGCCGCCGGCGGCGCCCGCGCCCGCTGCAAGCACCGCCATCAGCAGCGCGGTTCCGCCGCTGACCCCGCGCGGACGCTCCTCGCGGCGATACGCAGGCTCGTATTCGGCGTCGATCGCCTCGGCGCGCGCGCGCTCCGCGTCCTCGTCTCTAGCCATGAGGCTCCCCAGTTTTCTCTGACTTTTCCGCTATTTCGTAGCAAGAACGAGTCGGGCTCGAAGCGGAAACTTAAGCCCCGGCGCGGGCCTGCTCAAGCGCTTGCGCCAGTGGGGGCGTGCCGGACGGGCAAGGCCGCGTCCAGAAGGGCGTCTTCACGTGGCGTCGGCGCCACGATAACTCGCCGCCAGGCCGCGGCGCGCGCAGCCTCGGCCACAGCCTGGCTCAGGCACGCCGCTGTAAGACCCGCAGCGCCCGGCGCGCCTAGAGCGCAGAAGGTCTCGGCGCCGCGCGGCGAGTGAAACAACACCAGGTCGAGCGCTTCGGCGAACCCGGCCGGGGCCGTGCGCGCCGCCGCCGCCGCGTAGGCGACGCGGCGCTCGGCATGGAACCCCGCCGCCGTCAGGCGGCCGGCGAGGTCGCCGCTGGCGTCTGCGCCCGACACATGCACCAGCATGCCGGCGTCGCGCCGCAATGTTGCGATCGCCAACCGCGCGAGAGCTTCCGCGTCGCCATCCGCGGAGGCGACAGACGCAAAGCCGGCGGCGCGGGCGGCCAGCGCGGCGGCGTCGCCGACGGCGAGCACCGCGACATCCCGTTGCCGGCTGGCGGCGGCGAACGCGCGCGCGCCGGCCGAACTGGTGAACAGCAGCGCCTGCACGCCGTCGACATTCGTATCAAAAGCGCAAGGCGCGATCGTGAGCAGCGGCGCCAGCACCGGCGTGTGGCCGCGCGCGCGCACCTGCTCCGCAGTCTGCTCCGCGCCCGGCGAGGCGCGCGTGATCGCCACCCGCAGGTTCACGCTGTATCTGCAACGAGGGCGTCGCCGGCCTCATCGCGAATGCTGGCCCCGAGCCGCGCACCCAGCGCGCGCG
>CAZNTI010000001.1:0-30803 GCA_964575885.1 uncultured Terricaulis sp. | reverse complement strand
CAGAGTGCGCCTTCAGGTAATCGGGACATAGCCTCAACTTCGCGTCCGGCGCCGGGATCCGATCCAGCATCCCTGAACGATGAGGCCGCTCGGCAGGTTCAGCTGCAAGTCCCAGGAATGCAACCAGCGCCAAACTCTGAGCCCGACCAAGCCACGCCGCCGCCGCAGCGGCAGCGGCGAGAACACTCTAGGCCCGATGACAGAGCGGTACGTCGAAACGCCTACTGGCGATTGTTTGGAATGGACTAACGCGCAAGGCTTCGTCGTGGCTTATACTCCGTTTCCCTGACGAACGACCTCTGACAGCGATTTTGACCCGTCCACGCGCGTCGAGCACAAGCGGCGACAATTTGGGCTCGACCAGCGGGCGCAAAGCGATCATCCGGCTTGTTCGGTCGGTCCATTCCTTTGTTTATCAACATCGATCTCAATGGAAGCCGGCGCGTCCTGGGGCACGGCAGGCGGGGGGATTGCTTCAGTAGAGGGCGCGCCTTCAATCAAAGGCGCTGCTGGGGCCGGCATTTCTTCGACCGGTGTTGCCGAAGCCGCCTCGCGCGCCGCTCGCTCCCGGCGCTTGCGCGCTTCTTTTGCCGCTTGCAGTAGCGAGTTCCTGAGATCGCGCAGCGAGATGGCGTTCAGTTCGGCGAGTTTCTGTGGCTTCCCTTGCGGGTCGAGCGCAAACAACTGGCCTTTTGCTGAATAGCCGGGGAAGGCGAGGCCGTGCTTGCGTCCAGCTTTGCGCGCCGCCCCCCAACGGTTGCGCAATCCAATTGATTGCGCGAAGCGCATGAACAAGATCACGCAACCGTATGCAACATCGACGATGAAGCGAAACGGGGCGCGCAGGATCATGCCAAGGGCGTAAAGGATGATGCTTCCCGCCTTCTTGGAAGCTTGCTTCTTATCGACGAAGGGTGTTGCGCCGAGCAAGGTTTCGTATCCGGCCACGTACGGCTGCAGCGCGCGAATGAGCTCAACTTGATAATTGGGCATAAAGTAGATGGTTTTGTCGCGCCATGAATCGCGAAGGCCAAGCTGCTCGATTTCCCAAGCGGTGCCCGCCGTGCCAGCGGGCGCCATCACAATCAAGTCGCAGCGGTCGAGTAGCGACGTGACTACGGCTTTCCATTCCGCGTCGGTTGTACGCACCAAGCCTGCGCCCGTTTTATGAAGACCGGCGCTGGGGCGACCGAGCCCTACCAACGGCAAATCCTTATCCAATATCTCGGCCAGCACCGATTCCAACGGACGCATGCCGTTGCGGCCATCGGCGCCGGTGTGCCGGTAGAGGATCAGCGTCTTCAGCTGTTCACCGAAATCAAGATCGACCCCGACGTAAGCCGGATGACGGAACGCACGCAAGTAGACCGCAAACGGGCCGGCCGGCGCGTCGTCGCGCGCAAGTTTGTCGGCAAACGCATTGCGCTCACGCTGGCGCCACACGCGCGCGCCGATGTTGATCCACACGGCCAGCACAAAGGCGACGAAGACGCCCGCTGCGAGATAGAGAACGAGGTCCATGCGCGCCCCCCGGCGCTATTCGAGCGCCCCGTCGAACTTCAAAGACTATTCAAGCGTAGGTCGGAGCGCCGAGATCGGCAAGAAACGCGGGGCCGGCGCACTTCGGGCGTTTGAGCTGCGGCGGACGCGTCAGGGCTGCTGTGCGGCCATGCCGGCTTTCGCTCATGCAGCATTACCGGCGGCGGGATTGTCTCGACCCCGCACGTCGTAAGAGTGCGGCGCTTGCACCCTTAAACCGGCGGTCTCGCGCGGGTCCGAGACTTTTGCTAGGACCGGCATGGTTTGGAGCCGTGCACCCATGGGCGAGATCGCCATATCGGCCGATGATTTGTTGGCTGAAGCCCGGGCGAACGACAGTGCGAGCTCTTGGGCGGCCGCAGGCAAGGCGCTGGCGCGAGAGGGCCGGGGTGTGGAGGCCGACGAGGCTTTCGAGCGCTACTTCACGCTCGCGCCTGGTCACAAGCACGTGGCGGAGGGCGCCGAGCATCATCGCGCGGGCGATATCGAAGCCGCATTGACCGCTTACCAGCGCGCGCTTGCCATCGATGGCGCCAATGTCGATGCGCTGCGGTTGGCGGCGCTCGCTTACTCCGCGCTTGGTCGAGGCGCTGAGGCCGAGCGTTCCGCACGTCGCGCCGTGCAGCTGGCGCCAGATTTCTCGCGCGCCTGGAATGACCTGGGCGCGGTGATGTCCGAACTGGATCGCGCCGAGGAGGCGGTGGAAGCATTTACACAGGCGCTGAAGCTGAAGCCTGGCGATGCAGTGGCGCATGCGCGTCTCGCCAATGCGCTCTTCGTTTTCGGTGACCTAGCGCGCGCCGAGCTTCACTACACTACGGCGCTCGCGCTCGATCCCCAGGAGCCGGCGAGCCACCTGGGCCTTGGGCATGTGCTTAAGACCATCGGCCGCTTCGAGGATGCCGTCACGAGCTACAAGGCGTGCTTGGCCGCACGAGCGCGCTCGGGTCAGGCTTGGTGGAGCCTTGCCAATTTGAAGACACATCGCTTTTCCGACGAAGACGAGGCGGCGATGCACATGTTGTTGGCGGACAAAGCGGTGACCGGCGTGGCTCGCGTCAACGTGGCCTACGCGCTGGGCAAGGCGCGTGAAGACGCCAAGGACTATGATAGGGCATTCGCCCACTATGCGGAGGGCGCGCGCTTACAACGCCAACTGGTTCGTTACGATCCGGTGCAGACCGTGACTGTCAACGCGCGCATTCGCGCCGTCTTCACGCCGGATATGTTGGCGGCGCGCGCAGGCCTCGGGTGCGAAGATCCGGCGCCGATTTTCATCGTGGGGCTGCCGCGCTCGGGCTCCACGCTGATCGAACAGATTCTAGCCAGCCATTCCCAGGTCGATGGCACCAGCGAGCTGCCGATAATGGGCCGGATCGCACAAGAGATCGGGCGCTTCCGCTCCGATGGGGTGGAGTATCCGGAAGCCGTGCGCGATCTCGAGCCGCACGACCTCAAAGCGCTGGGCAAACTTTATCTGCAGCGCGCGGCGCGCCATCGCGGCGGGAGGCCCTTCTTCACCGACAAGATGCCGATCAATTTTGCGTCCGTAGGTCTGATTGCGCTCACTCTGCCCAACGCCAAGATCATCGACGCGCGCCGACACCCGATGGATTCGTGCTGGGGCGCATTCAAGCAATTGTTCGCACGCGGGCAGGCTTTTTCGTATGACCTTTTTGAGCTCGGTCACTTCTATCTCGAATACGACAGGCTGATGCGGCATTGGGAGGAGGCGCTGCCCGGACGCGTGCTGCGCGTCGATTATGAGGCCGTCGTGCTCGATCAGGAGGTCGAAACGCGGCGGCTGCTCGACTATTGCGGCCTACCCTTCGAAGAGGGCTGCCTGCGCTTCTATGCAACCGCGCGCGCAGTTAATACGGCGAGCTCCGAGCAGGTGCGCCGACCCTTGTACAAAAGCGGCATGGGCGCCTGGCGTAAGTTTGCGCCGCACCTTGGGGGGCTGGAGGCGCAGCTTTTGCCGGTGCTTGATCGGCTGCCTAAGCGGGTGCGCGACGCGGCGGGCTAAAGCAATTGCTGGGCTTAAGGCTCGACGCCTTAGTCACGCCCAGGGCCAAACCGCCAGCCCATGGATTGCTGTGCGTACATCCATCGAGAGCGTTATCACCGCCACACTCTTGTTGGCGTCGATGTCATGCAGCGCAATTGTTGCGGGCGACGATCCCGCTGCGATCAAGCCGTCGCGCACCACGCAGAGCCCGCGCCCGAAGGCTTGGCGCGCAATGCGGGTATCGTCGAGCGTCGTGTGAGTGAGCGCATCGGCGGGATAGGACGGCACATCGAAGGTGCGCTGGCGCGACGGCGTGACGAACCGTACGACATTGGCTTGCGTGTCGTTGAACAAGACGCCGTCGCGGAACACTTGGGCGTTGTGCGTGCCTGGCGGCAGCGTGGCGCGGATCGAGAGCGTGTTGCTGGCGTAACGGAGCAAGCCCCGCGTGCGCAGCCCAGCGATGTAGAGCCCGCGGTCGTTGGCGTAGACGCTGTTGAGGTGAAACTGGTTCGAGGCCGTCGGGCCGCCGGCGCCGGAGGGATTGAACGGGCGTGCGCGTATGGTCTGTCCCTCCGCGCCTAACGCCAGCCCCCAGGTGAACGCGCGCTGGGCGAGATCAAAGCCCAGGATGCAGTCGTATCCCGTCGAGGTGATGAAGATCATGTCAGCGCGGCGCGCCACTTCGTGCGCGTGTTTCAGGTACGGATTGCGATAGGAGGCGATGCGCTGGAAGGCGCGGTCGAACACGAAGAGCTCGTCGCTCGCAGCCAGAAACACCTCGTCTTCGCCGAAGGCAATCCCGCGCAGGCCCCGGTCCCAGCCACGCCCCTGCCAGTCGATGGCTTGGTCGTTCCAATCCAGCGCCTGGCGCACGGTTTTCGTGTCGAGATCGATCAGGAAGGCGCCGCCGTGGCAGTCGCCCTGCTGCGACCCACGGACGACGGAGGTAGCCAGAAGCGTGGTCATGCGGTGCTTGGCGGCAAGTAATCGAAGATGAAATTGATGCGATCTTCGTCGCCCGCGTTCAGGACGCTGTGGGGCAACTGATTGTTGATCTCGTACCACCGCCCCACCTGCATCGGGCAGGGTTTGCCGTCGATTGTGAAGCGCACGCCGGGGCCGGTCGTGATCGGGGCGTGGATGCGATGCGCGGCGCGAAACGAGGGCAGGGCGTCGACATGCGTGGCGATGCTGCCGCCCGCTTTCAGCTTGGCGGCCATGGCGCGCAGGATGGTCCCGGCAGTCGGATAACAGCGCGCGATGACGTCATCCATGAGCGGGACGGCGATTTCGGCCAGCCGCGCCCAGCCTGGCATGCGCGATACGGTGACGTCCGGCCACGCGTTGTCACAAAACAGCAATACAATCGACTCGGTGTCGTGGTGCACGTCATAGGCGCGCTGGCGGTGATCGAATTCGCGCCACGCCGCGTCGTCTTGGGCAAGGATAGCGTCGCGCAAGGGTCCGATGTCAGCCACGCCCAGGTCGCGGAAGGGAACGTCAATCTTCACCCGAGCCCTCCGGGGCAACAACTAATATGAACTTTTGTTGTCACAACCGCGCTGCGCTTCCGAATGTCACACCAGGGCGTCTATACGGCTCCAAGCTTCGCATCGGAAGTCGGGGGTTGATGCCGTGGCGTTCTTGAAATTCCGTTGGGCGCTGCTGCGGCGCGTATCTCTCCTCGCCCTGTTCGCGGCGGCGGCGCCATTCCAGACCGCCTATGCGCAGGAAGTCGCCGCCGAGGACGAAGAGATCGTGGTCACTGCGCGTAAGCGTGAAGAGACGTTGCAGGATGCCCCGCTCAGCATCCAGGCGTTTGACGAAGAGCGCCTCGAGCAGCTCAACGTCACCTCGTTTGAGGATTATGCTCGCTTCACCCCGAGCGTTTCGTTCGTTTCAGAAGGACCGGGGCAGTCCAAGATTGTGATCCGGGGCGTCGCTGAAAGCACGGGCGCCGCCGATGGCGGCGGGCGCGCTTCTGCCGCACTCTATCTGGACGAGCAGCCGATCACGGTCGATGCGCAGAGCCCCGATCCGCGCCTGGTTGATATTGCGCGCGTCGAGGTGTTGAGCGGCCCTCAAGGCACGCTCTACGGCGCCAGTTCGCAATCGGGCACGATCCGCATCATCACCAATCGCCCCGACACGCGCGAGTTTGGCGGATACCTTGAAGCCACGCTGAGCGCGACGGAAGGAGGCGAAGGCTCTTACGATTTGAACGGCGCAGTCAACCTGCCTTTGCTGCAGGATCGCCTGGCGCTGCGCATCACCGGCTTCGACGCCGAAGAAGGCGGCTTCATAGACAATGTGCTGGGGACCACGCCGGGAGGAACGGTCGACAACGCCGACCTTGTCGGCGACGACATCAATGGCTTTCGCAGCTCTGGCGGGCGCATCGCATTGCGTTGGGAGATCAATCCCGACTGGGTGGCGACGACCTCATACGTGTTCCAGGAGGTCGATGTAGATGGCCGTTCCGACTACGATCCGGGCCTGGGCGATCTGCGCGCGGTGCGCTTCTTCGAAGAGACCTTCAGCGATGAGTGGGATCAGACCGCGCTGACAATCGAAGGCGACGTCGGCTTCGCTGATCTTGTCGTCACCGGCGCCTACTTCTCGCGCCGCACCGCTTACATCAACGACAACACCGCCTACGACCAGTATCTGACCACAACCGCGGACTACTTCCCGCTCTACGATTTCGGCCCCGATCCGACCGGCTTTAACGAAGGCGGCGGCACAGATGAGCGCACCACATTCGAAGCGCGGCTGTCCTCGAATGGCGCTTCTCGTTGGAACTGGATTGTGGGAGCGTTTTACCAGGACGCCGAGAACGGCTTTGTCCTTAACAGTCATGTCACCGACTACGAGACCTCGCCAGGTTTCGCGGTAGCGGTCTCCTACGATCCATTGCTGGCGCCGACCGACGTGTATTTCTACCAAGTTGGCCAATATGATCAGCAGCAAATCGCGTTGTTCGGCGAGCTGAGCTACGACTTCACGGATGACCTAACCGTCACCGTCGGCGGACGCTGGTTCAGA
This sequence comes from uncultured Terricaulis sp., assembly GCA_964575885.1. Lineage (GTDB taxonomy): Bacteria > Pseudomonadota > Alphaproteobacteria > Caulobacterales > Aquidulcibacteraceae > Vitreimonas. The sequence goes on along the minus strand of CAZNTI010000001.1, from coordinate 24,208 downwards.
GTGGATGGCGATGGACAGCTGCGAACGCAGCTGCCGTTCGGCGCGCTTTCCACCATCGTCGATGGTTCAGGGCGACCCATCACCACGGTCGAGGATTCCGCGTTGCCGTTCAGCGAGGAGGGCTTCACGCCGAAGCTGAACGTGACCTACGAGTTTCACGACGATCTCTTGGTATACGCCACCTACTCGCAGGGCTTCCGTCTCGGGGGCGCCAACAGGCAGCGCCTGGGCCTTGCAGTACCAGTGCAGTACGACGCCGACCTGCTGACCAATTACGAATTTGGCTGGAAGTCGCAGACATCGGACGGCCGTTTCACTTTCAACGGCGCGGCCTTCTACATGACCTGGGACGACTTCATCTCAGACATTCGCAACCCCAATCCGGCGACCTTCTATTTCGTCACCGCCAACGCCGGGCAAGCGGAGATCATTGGCGTTGAAGCGGAAGCGCTCTGGCGCCCGACCGATCGCCTCGAAATCGGCGGCTCGGCCACGATATTGAACGCCGAACTCTCTGAACCCTCCGACGTGTTGGCGGGCGGCGTGCCCCAGGGCGCGCGTTTGCCGATTTCGCCGGAGTTCAAGTGGGCGGTGTTCGCGGAATATCGGGCCCCGATCGCGGCATGGAGCGGCGAAGCGTACATTCGCGGCGATTATTCCTACACCGGCGACTCGGTGAACAGCATCGACCCTTCAGCGGCCTCAACACAGGACGCCCACAGCCTGATCAATCTTCAGGCCGGTTTCGAGCGGGATGATTGGAGCCTCAACCTGTTCGTGAACAATGTCACGGACGAGCGCGCCGAGCTCTTCATAAATCCCAATTTCTTCGACACGCGCGTGACGTCGAACCGCCCACGCGAGATCGGAATCACGCTGCGGCGCGAGTTCTAGGTCAGCGGATCGCGAACTGTGCGCGCGCTTCGATTGTGGGCGAGTCGTCGCGCATGAAGCGCAATTCGTAATCGCCGGCCGGCAGCGGACCGTCGTCTCCGTTCGTGCTCAGTGCGATCTCGCCGGCGTAACGCGCATCGACATAGGCGTAAGCGAGGTAGTCGCCGACCGCCGCGCCCGCCCGGAAAACGCCGATCCAGTCATGACGGTTGCCTGGCCCGTTCGACCAGCGCGCGCGCACCGGCTGCCCCGCGCGAACGCTCGCAGTGACAGCGCGCAGAGACACCGGCGCCTCGCCATCGCGCACGACAAACCGCGTGCGCGTGAGTTCGGCGCCGGTCTCGCCGAGCAGCACGGCATCGTACTCGCCGGTCTCCAAATTGCGCGAAGAGGAGCGCGCCACGCCGCGCCAAGCGCGGACGCTCTCATCGAAGCGCACTAGAGCGGCTTCCATGGCGGCGCCAGCGGGCACGATCGCTGCGCGCCAGCCCTCTGAACTGGGGTCGTAACCGCGCACGAGCAGATCGTCGCCGCGCGCCACAGTGCGCGGTTCGACGCTGATCATTGCCGGCGCGGCGACAGGAACCACCCGGAAGGTCGAGACCACGCCGCGATGATCGCTGGGATAGGGCGAAACTGCGATATCGACGCCGATTCCACCGGGTTCGCCCACCACCTCGCTGCGCAGGGTTTCAGCAGGGCCGGCAGCGAACACATAGTCGATCCGATCGATGGTCTCGCGTGGTCGCACGTAGGGGTGGGGCATTCCTGCGGTCCAAGTGTAGCCGAGCAAGACGGTCGGATCGGGATGCGCCTCGCGATAGGAGTCGCGGAAGCCAGCATCCATCAGCATGCGTGTTACCGGCCATGCCACCGGGTAACGGATGACATCGGGTCGGACGCGCTGCATGGCCGCCGTCCAGTCCAGGTGCGACGGCGTGTTGAAGTCGCCAGTCAGAAACACCGGCGTCGCGGCCGCCAGGCGCCTCAAGGCGAGCAGCGGCCGCGCCTCGGACGCGCGGGTTCGCTCTTCAATGGCAAGCACCGCCGCGAGATCGGCGCCGTCGCGCACCGCCTCGGGACCGTAAGGATCGCTCGTGAGATGCGTATTGGCGACAGCGACGACATGGCCGGGGCGCACCATCACCCAGGCATGCACGTTTGCCTCGTCGAGAGCGGCTATGCCGTAGGGCGCAGCCCCTGGCTCGGTGCGCACGCCCACCCCGGAATCAAAGATCGGGTAGCGCGAAATGATGTTGCGGCGCGGATCGACATGAGCGTAACCGGCCGCCGCCGCAATCCGCGCCAGATTGCCGTCAGGTTCCTGCACGCCGACGATATCGGCATCGGCGGCGCGGATGGCCTCAGACACCGTTGCGAAGTTGACCTGTTCACCCCCGTACCAGACGTTGAGGGTGAGCACACGGAGTTGGATCGTCTCTTGCGCTGACGCGGATTGAAGCGAGCCGGCAAGAAGCAGGCTAAGCCCAAGAAGTAACGCGCGGAGCCAAGTCATCAGACCGACATCGTAGAGCAACAACATTTCGGATTGATGATAGTCTTGGTCGTCGCGGTCGGTCGATGCTTCTCTCAGTGCGCCTGAGACGGGTGTCTACTTGACGTTCTGCACGAGCTCTTCCTCGACCAGCCGCGCCATGTCCTCGAGCATCCGCACCTGGGCGGGGCTCAGTTCGCGCGGCCGGTGATCGACTATGCAAAAGGCGCCGACGCGCATGCCGTCGGGATCGCGCAAGGGCACGCCCGCGTAAAAGCGCACGTGCGGCTCGCCCACGACGGCTGGATTGTCGGCGAAGCGGTCGTCGCGCAGCGCATCGGGCACCACTAACGGCCTGTCCTCCAGGATCGCGTGGGTGCAGAAGCCGATGTCTCTGGAGCTCTCGCTGAAGTCGAAGCCGTGATGGGACTTGTACCATTGGCGGTCGGTATCGACCAAAGTGACAAGCACGATAGGCGTGTCGAAGGCGGCCGCCGCGATGCGCGCATGACGATCAAAGCGCTCTTCCGGCTCGCTATCGAGCAGGCCAAGTCTTTTAACCGCGGCCAGCCGGGCGTCCTCGTCGGCGGGCAGCGCGGCTTTGCGCCAGCGCAACATCGATCGCATCAGCCAAGCGCGGATGAGCGATCGGGCATACTGGATGGTGAAGGGCGGCGTCAGCCAACCGGCGACGCCAACCTCGTTGCCGGCCTCGACATCGACCTGCCTCTGCTCGGCGACGATGATAATCGGCAGCTCCGACGCCGCTTGGCCGTTCAGGGTGCGCAATTCGCGACATAGCGCCAGCGGGTCGCCGCCGGGCGCCTCCGATCCAAGAAACACCAGCGAGGCCCGTCCCTCGCTCACGTCCTCCCGCAAAGCTTCACGCGAAATCTCGGCGGTTGGTATCGCGTCGGCTTCGGCGGCGGCGGCGAGCACGGCGGAGTGCTTGGCGGGGACGCCGCAGATCAACACGCGTTCCGCTGACGCCGGCGACAGCGGCTGTGCGAGGCTGGAGGGGAGATACGGCGCGAAGCGTTCGACGCCCTCGGAACCGCGCAGCTCGATTTCCTGGCCCTCGGCGGCTGCCGAAACGACAAGCTGTCCCTTGGCGCTTTGCACGCGCTGCCGCGCGGTGGCGAGAACTTTCTCCACATCGGCGTCGGTGCGCGACGGGTCGTGGTGATAGAGCGCCAGGTGCTTGGCGCCCGCTGCGATCGCTGAATCCACCGCATACTCGACGGTGCTGTGTCCCCAGCCGATCTTTTCGAGATATTCGGATGCGGTGTATTGCGCATCGTGAATGACAAGGTCGGCGTTGCGCAGGAAATGAATGTGCGCGAGGTCACCGCCCTCGGGGGCCGCTTTCCGGCCCGCGCCTGCTGCGGGTGTGTGCGGCTCGTGATCGGAGGCATAGACGAGGCTGGCGCCGTCGACCTCCAGGCGATAGCCCACGGTGAGCGCGGGATGGTTGAGATAGTGCGTCGCAACGCGCACATCGCCGATGGTGAACCCTCCTTCCACGACTTCGTGATAGTGCACCTTGGCGGCGAAAGCGTTGAGCGCGACAGGGAAGTAGGCGTACTCCATCTGCCCGGCCAGGACTTCGCGCAGAGATTGGCCCAGTCCGCGCGGTCCGTAGATGTGCCACTCGTTGCCGGCGACGAAAAGCGGTGCGAAGAACGGCAAGCCCTGAATGTGATCCCAGTGCGTGTGCGAGATCAGGATGTGACCCGAGCTACCCTTGCCTTGCGCCTGCAGGGCCTTGCCCAAGGCGTGCGCACCAGTGCCGCAATCGATGAGGATACATTCGCCCTTGTCGGAAATCACCTCAACGCACGAGGTATTGCCGCCGAAGAAAACCGTGTCAGGTCCCGGAGTGGCGATCGATCCCCGTGTGCCCCAGAAACGCACCTTCATGACTACATACCGTCTATGACGTACCCGCAGTATGCGCCCCCGCACGCCCCAACGGCAAGTCAACAGGCGGGTGGGGCGCACTCGGCGATCCCGGTTGGCGCCCCTGGCGCTCTTGCTTGCGGCAAGGCTAAGCGCGCCTATTTTTCGGGCTGCGGGCGCCCGATTGGGTGGTTTGCGAGGCTCGAGCGCGCAATCGCGCGCCATGGCGGAGCGTGCTAGGCCCAGGCGCACTAACCTGCCGTACCGCCCCGTACCGCCGATTTTTTGGAATAGACAAGGCCGCTCATGGCGATCATCGCCGCAATCAGGCATCTTACCCACTACCGTTACGACAAGCCGGTGGTGCTCGGTCCTCAAATCGTGCGTCTGCGGCCAGCCCCGCATTCGCGCACCCGCGTGATATCGCATTCGCTTAAGGTCTCGCCGGCCGGACACTTTGTGAACCACCAGCAGGACCCGTACGGCAATTGGCTCGCGCGCTTTGTGTTCCCCGAGCCGGTGCGCGAGTTCAATATCGAAGTCGATGTCGTCGCTGACATGACGGTGTACAATCCGTTCGACTTCTTCGTCGAAGACAGCGCGCAGCGCTGGCCGTTCACCTACGCCGAAGACATCGCCGACGACCTCACGATTTACATGACGGCCGAGACGGCGGGGCCGCTGCTCAAAGAGCGCCTAGCGCGTATCGAACGCATCGAGCGCCGCACCGTCGACTTCCTGGTCGAATTGAACGCGCAGCTCAACAGCGACATCGCCTACGTCATTCGCATGGCGCCCGGCGTGCAGACGCCGGAAGAAACGCTGAAGCGCAAACAGGGCTCATGCCGCGATAGCGCTTGGCTCTTGGTGCAGATGCTGCGCAGTCTGGGTATCGCTGCGCGTTTCGTTTCCGGCTACCTGATCCAGTTGAAGCCCGATCTGGTTTCGCTCGATGGTCCAGCGGGCGCCGACAAGGACTTCACCGATCTCCACGCCTGGGCTGAAGCCTACATCCCGGGTGCGGGCTGGATCGGGCTTGACCCAACTTCGGGCCTGCTCACCGGCGAAAGCCACGTGCCGCTCGCGGCCACCCCGCACTTTCGCAACGCCGCCCCGTTGAGCGGCGGCTATACCGGCGACGCCCAGGTCGAGTTCGCGTTCGATATGCAGATCGAGCGTCTGGCCGAACACCCGCGCATCACCAAGCCGTTTTCCGACGAGGCCTGGTCTGAACTCAACGCGCTGGGGCGCAAAATCGATGACGTGCTGCGCGAGAACGACGTGCGTCTCACGATGGGTGGGGAACCGACCTTCGTCTCGATCGATGATTTCGAAGCACTTGAGTGGAACACAGCCGCGGTCGGCCCCGCCAAGCGCGCCTTTGCTGACGTCCTGATCCGCAAATTGCGCGCTCGCTTCGCGCCCGACGGTTTCCTGCACTATGGCCAGGGCAAATGGTACCCCGGCGAAAGCCTGCCGCGTTGGACCTTCTCGCTCTACTGGCGCCGCGACGGCAAACCGATCTGGCGCGACGCAAACTGGGTCGCACAGGAAACAGCCGACACCAAAGCGCGTGCTGAGGAGGCCGAGACCTATCTGCGGGCGCTCGCGACAAATCTCGGCGTCGCCGCCGAGATGGTCGTTCCCACCTACGAGGACCCCGCCGTGTGGTCGCTCAAGGAAGGCGCGCTTCCCGACAATGTCACGCCCGACGACTCAAAGCTGGATGATCCGGAGGAGCGCGCGCGCTTGGTGCGGATATTTGAACGCGGTTTGAATACGCCTGCGGGATACGTGTTGCCGATCCAGCGCTGGCAGGCGCAAGCGAGCGCCACGGCCCGCTGGCGTTCCGAGAGATGGAAAGTGCGCCGCGGCAAGCTTTTCCTTGTGCCCGGCGACAGTCCCGTCGGCTTTCGCCTGCCGCTGGCGTCGCTGCCGTGGACGCCGCCGAGCCTCTATCCTTACATCAATATCGTTGATCCCACCGTCCCGAGGGGACCCCTGCCTGAGTATGCGATCGAAGAGGCGCACGCCCGCTCAGAGGAGGGGCGCTTCCAGGAAGTGGCGCGCAAGACCGCTGCGGCGCCCGGACAGACGCTGGTGGAGCAATCGCTCGACACCGAAGAAGGCGTCGTGCGCACCGCCATCTCCGTGGAGCCGCGCGACGGGCGTCTTTGCGTTTTCATGCCCCCGGTCGAAGCGGTGGAGGACTATCTCGAACTGGTGGCCGCGGCCGAGAAAGCGGCCATCGCGCTTGCCCTGCCGGTGCACATAGAAGGCTACGCACCGCCGCCCGATCCGCGCCTCAACGTCATTCGCGTCGCACCAGATCCGGGCGTCATCGAGGTCAACATTCATCCCGCTTCCAGTTGGGATGAGTGCGTCGCCACCACCACGATACTCTACGAAGAAGCGCGTCAAACGCGGCTCGGCGCTGACAAATACATGATCGACGGCCGCCACACCGGGACCGGCGGCGGCAATCACGTCGTCGTCGGGGGCGCCACCACGCTCGACAGTCCGTTTTTGCGCCGTCCGGATTTGCTCAAGAGCCTGATCCTGCATTGGCAGCGTCATCCTAGCCTCTCGTACATGTTTTCGGGCATGTTCGTTGGCCCGACCAGCCAGGCGCCGCGCATCGACGAAGCGCGCCACGACACGCTCTATGAACTCGAAATCGCGCTGGCGCAGATCCCGGCGCCGGGTGCTGGCGAAGCGCCGCCGCCCTGGCAGCTCGATCGCCTGCTGCGCAATGCGCTGATCGACGTCACAGGAAACACCCATCGCTCCGAGATTTGCATCGACAAGCTGTATTCACCCGATGGTCCGTCCGGCCGCTTGGGGCTGGTCGAGTTCCGCGCCTTCGAGATGCCGCCCGACGCGCGCATGAGTCTCGCGCAGCAACTCCTGATGCGCGCGCTGATCGCCCGTTTCTGGAAAGCGCCGGCCAGCGGTGGTTTCGTCCGCTGGGGCACGAGTCTGCACGATCGCTTCATGCTGCATGACTTCGTCTGGTCCGATTTCATCGATGTGCTGGGCGACCTCTCCGCGCACGGCTTTCCGATGAATCCCGACTGGTTCAAGGCGCAGGCCGAGTTTCGTTTCCCGTTCTGCGGCGAGGTCGCCTACGAAGGCGCGCGGCTCGAACTGCGCCAGGCGATCGAGCCTTGGCATGTGCTCGGCGAAACCGGCGCCATCGGGGGAACAGTGCGCTACGCCGACAGTTCCACGGAGCGCTTGCAGGTGAAGCTCAGCGCCGCTGCGCCCGAGCGCTATGGCGTCACCTGCAACGGCAGACGCGTGCCCCTCAAGCCAGCCCACGAGCGGGGAACGCAAGTTGCCGGCGTGCGTTTCAAAGCCTGGAAGCCGCCCGAATCGCTACACCCGACGCTGCCCGTCAACGCACCCCTCAGGTTCGACGTTTATGACACTTGGAGCAAACGCGCGCTGGGCGGATGTGTTTATCACGTCGCCCACCCCGGCGGGCGAAACCACGAGACTTTTCCGGTGAATGCCTACGAGGCTGAAGCCAGAAGGCTGGCGCGGTTCGAGCCGAGCGGACATAGTGGGGGCGTCTATGAGCCGCCGGCTGAGGTCCCGAACGATGCGTTCCCCTACACGCTGGATCTCCGGCGCGCGCCCGGTGTGTGAATGACCCAACCCGCGCACCGAATCGAGACGCCGCTGCGGCCGCCGCGGGGTTACGTGCCCGTTGCGGGCGCGCCCGATGAGTTGATCGACGCCGCCGGACACGTACGCCCGGTTTGGCGGGCGTTCTGCGGCTATCTTTCAGATCAAACCGGTGAGGACATGGCCGCGCGTTTTGCGCGCGGCGATCAGTACCTCGCCGATTCCGGCGTCTATTTCCGACACGCTGACGGCGGCGGCTCGAGCGAGCGCGCTTGGCCGTTGAGCCACGTTCCGGTGCTGATCGCCGAGACCGAATGGAACGATATTGTCGCCGGCCTGTCGCAACGCGCCGACGTGCTCGAAGCGGTGATGCGCGATGTCTATGGCGCCAACCAGCTCGTCGCCGAAGGGTGGTTGCCGGCGAGCCTGCTGGCGCGCAATCCTGAATGGACGCGGCCGATGATCCAGGTCGAGCCGCGGTCGGGCCGCTATCTGCACTTCGTGTCGTTCGAACTCGGCCGCGCCCCCAACGGCCAATGGTGGGTGCTGAGCGACCGCACCCAGGCGCCCTCGGGCGCGGGTTTCGCGCTCGAGAACCGCGTCGCCACCTCGCGGGTTTTTTCCGACTTCTATTCGCGCGCCAACGTGCTGCGTCTCGCCGGCTTCTTCCGCGCCTTTCGCGATCACCTCAACGACCTGCGCGTCGATGAGAATGCGCCGCCCGTGATCCTGTCGCCGGGTCCACATGCAGATACGTATTTCGAGCATGCTTTCATCGCACGATATCTCGGCTTGCTGCTGGTCGAGGGCGAAGACCTCGCCGTCGAGCGCGGTCGCCCGATGGTGCGCACGATTTCCGGCTTGAAGGCAATCGACGTGCTCTGGCGGCGCGTCGATGCGCGTTTCTGCGATCCGCTCGAACTGGACGAAACCTCCGAGATCGGCACGCCAGGCCTGGTCGGCGCTTTGCGGCAGCAGGGCCTCACCATGATCAACCCGATCGGCAGCGGCGTTTTGGAGACGCGTGCGCTGATGGCGTTTTTGCCTCGCATCAGCGAGCGCTTGACCGGCGAGCCGCTGCGCCTGCCCAACATCGCCACATGGTGGTGCGGGCAGGACGACGCGCGCGCGCGCGTGCGCGGCGCACTCGAGACGGTTATGGTCTCCCAGGCGCTTTCAACGCGACTGCCGTTCGACCCCGAGGACGGCGCGGTGCTGGGCGGGGCGCTGTCTCCGCAGCAGCGCGACGCCATCGCTCAAATGCTCGACGTCCGCGGCGAGGATTTCGTCGGCCAGGAGGCGGTCACGCTGTCCACCAGCCCGGCCTGGATTGATGGCGCGCTGGCGCCGCGGCCCATGGTGTTGCGCGTCGTTCTGGCCTACGGGCGCGACGGCTGGTTTGCGATGCCGGGCGGCTATGCGCGCATCGGCCGCTCAAACGATGTGACAGCATTGGGCCTGCATGCCGGCGGCTCCTGCGCCGACGTCTGGGTCATCGCCGACACCGCTCCGCCGGCCGAGACCATGATCATGGAAAGTCCGCGCGTAGGCCGCGATCACGCTTTCGATTTGCCGAGCCGGGCCGCAGACAATCTCTTCTGGCTCGGCCGCTACGTCGAGCGCGCGGAGTTCCTGGTTCGGCTCGTGCGCGCCTACGACATCCGCCTCGCCGAAAGCGCAGCGCCGGACTCCGCATTGCTGGAGTATCTTGGGGCCTATTTGCAGATCATGGGGGTCGATCCGAGCGAGGCGCCGCCTGCCGCCATCGTAGAGGCTGTGCGCGCCGCTGCGCGCTGCACCGGGCGCATCCGCGACCGTCTCTCGCCGGACGGGGTTGTCGCCATCGCGCGCTTGGAGCATTGGCTGCGCGCGCGCGCGCCCGGCCAGCCGCGTGCGGCGCTGATGGGCGAGCTGTTGCGCCAGACAGCGGGATTTTCGGGGCTTGTACATGAGAACATGTACCGCAGCCCGGCCTGGCGCTTCCTGAGCGTTGGGCGCGCGCTCGAACGCTCGATGTCGACTGCCTCGCTCCTCGCTGCGCTCGCCGACGCCGCCGCCCCTGCAGGATCGCTGGAAGCCGCGCTCGATTGCGCCGACAGCAAGCTCGCCCACCAACAGCGTTTCGGCTTCGCCATCGCACCAGAAACCGTGACCGCATTGCTTTGTCTGGACGCCAGCAATCCGCGCTCGCTCATGCACCAGCTCACCGAACTCAAGGAGCACGTCCAAGCGCTTCCCGCCTCGACCAGCGACACCGGCGTTTCGCCAACCTTGCGCAGCGTCATGCAGGCGCATACGGACTTGGCGGTAAAGACGGCCGACCAACTCGACGCCGCCAGCCTGCTCGCCATGCGCGGACAGCTGATCGGTATTTCTGACCAATTGACCGCCGCTTATCTCGCCTGATCGCCAGTGCTCTACGACCTTACCGTGAAAATCGCCTACGAGTATCAGGCGCCGGTCGGCGCCAGCCGCCATTTGCTGCGCTTCTTCCCGCGCGACATTCCAGGCGTTCAGCGCGCCGTCGCCACCAGCGTGACCATACAGCCCCAACCCGCGGAACGCAGTGTGTTCACCGACGCGTTCGGCAATCAGACCGAGGACGTTTTGTTGCGCGGCGACCACGAGCGGCTCGAAATCGGGATGATGTCGCGCATCGACCGGCGTGCGCCACCACCGCCATCCGCGCCCGGCGCGTCCATCGCCGATATCGCACGCGAACTCGCCGGTGTGCTCGCGCTCGGCGCGGAGTCGCCGCATCATTACACCGGCGCTTCGCCGCGTGTGCGCGTCACAGCCGCGACCACCGAATTCGCTCGTTCGGCCGCCGACGGCGAAACCCACGCCGTGGCCGTCGTGCGCCGTATTGGCGCCGCTCTCAATAAAGCGATGGTGTTCGATGCCAAAGCGACCGAAGTAAACACCCCGCTTGAAGAAGCCTTCGCCAATCGCCGCGGCGTTTGCCAGGACTTCACCCATATCATGATCGCCTGCTTGCGCGGGCTCGGCCTGCCGGCAGGCTATGTCAGCGGCTATTTGCGCACCATCCCGCCGCCGGGCAAGGAACGTCTCGCCGGCGCGGACGCCATGCATGCATGGGTGCGCGCCTGGTGCGGCGCCGGCGTCGGCTGGTTCGAGTACGACCCCACTAATGCCTTGGAGATCGGCGAACATCACATCGTCGCCGGCTACGGACGCGACTACTTCGATGTCGCCCCAGTGAAGGGTGTGCTGCGAACGATCGGCGCGCACCACAGCTCACAGGCCGTCGACATGATCGAGGCGGCGTGAGCGCGACTTGGCGGACGCAGCCGGACCGCTCGGACCTTAAATTTGCGAGCTGCGGAAGAGCGCCAGCGTGCGCTCGGCCTGCCGCAAGTGCGGCCGGTCGAGCATCTTGCCGTCGAGGCCGATCGTGCCCGCCTCGGGGGTTGCTGCGAACGCCTCGACCACGCGACGTGCGAACGCCGCTTCCTCCTCGGAGGGCGTGAAGCTTTCATTGATGGCCGCGATTTGCGCGGGATGGATGGCGAGGCGGCCGCTAAAGCCCTCGGCGCGCGCCGCGCGGGATGCGGCGCGCAATCCTGCGTCGTCCTTGAAGTCGGCATAGAGCGTTTCGATGGCGGCCACCCCTGCGGCGTGCGCGCCCAGCAGCGTCAGTGCGCGCACCATCTTGTACGTGAACGCCCAGCCGCCGCCAGGATCGAGGTTGGTGCTGGCCCCAAGCGCGGCGCTCAGATCTTCCGCGCCCCAGGTCAGTCCGTGGAGGCGATTGAGTTTGGCGCCGGCGTAGTCGCCCAAACGGAACGGCGCCAGCGGCGTCTCTGTGGCGACGGGCACTATTCTGATGGCGAGCGCTTCGAGCCCCGCCGTCTTCTCCAGCGCATCCAATTGGCGGCTGAGGGCTGCGACGTCGTCGGGGCCTTCGGCTTTGGGCAGCATCACCCCGTCGGGCGCTGCAGCGACAATGGCGGCCAGATCGGCCTGCGCCTCGGGGCTGTTGAGCGGATTGATCCGCACCCAGATCTGCGCCCGGCGCTGCGCTGGCGGACGTGCGCGCAGGTAGGCGCAGGCGAGTTCGCGCGCGACCGGCTTGCGCGCCGGCGTGACCGCGTCCTCGAGGTCGAGAATGAGCGCGTCGGCGCCGCTCTCGTCGCCTTTGGCGAGCTTCTTTTCGCTGTCGGCGGGGATGAACAAAAACGACCGCAGCATCATGGCGACGGCCGCTTGCGCTGCAGACCGGTGCGCTTGCAATGCGCGACCAGCTCGCCGCGCTGATTGAAGGCGCGGTGCATGAACACCACGATGCCTTGATCCGGACGTGACTTGCTTTCGCGCAGCTCCAGCACCTCGGTTTCGATGCGCAGCGTGTCGCCATGGAACACCGGCTTTGGGAAGCGCACCTCGTCCCAGCCAAGATTGGCGACGGCGGTGCCGAGCGTGGTGTCGCCAACCGACACGCCAACCATCAATCCCAGTGTAAAGACGCTGTTGACGAGGCGCTGGCCGAATTCAGTTTCGGTGCGGCAGTATTCCTCGTCGAGGTGCAACAGCGCGGGATTGTGAGTGAGCGCGGAGAAAAAGACATTGTCCGCCTCGGTCACGGTGCGCGTGATCGGGTGTTTGAAGGTCTGACCGACGAAAAGCTCGTCGAAATAGAGGCCAGGCATGGCCGACTCCTGATCGCGTTGGCGCCACGATAGAGGCGATCGGTGCCGCCGCTAGCCCTGTTTATTCGCTTCGGCGATTAGCGCGTCGTCGATCTCGCGGGCCCGGATCGCCGCCGGCCGGCTCATGATGTGCGCCACATAGGCTTCAAACGCGGGCCGCTTTTCCAGCCAGCCAAACTGCAGTCCCCAGCCGATCTGGGCGCCGACGTAAACGTCGGCGGCGCTGAAGCGATCTCCGGCGATGAAGGGCTTGTCCTTCACGGCGGATTCGAGGGTGTCGACGACCATAGCCAGGTTGCCGTAGCCCACCATCCCGCGCCGCTCTTCGGGGACGTCAAAGCCAAGCGCAGTGTTTGTGCTAGCTGCCTCCAGCGGTCCCGCGCCGAAGAACAGCCAGCGGTAGTACGCGCTGCGATCGGCCGGCGCGGGCGCCAGTCCCGCCTCGGGGAACGCGTCGGCGAGGTAGGCGCAGACAGCGGCGCATTCGGTGACTACGGCGCCGCCGTGCTTGATTGCCGGCACTTTGCCCATGGGATTGAGCGCCAGATACGCAGCGCCTTTCATACTCGTTCCATAGTCGAGCAAGACCGTTTCGTACGGCTGCCCGACTTCCTCGAGCATCCACCGGGCGATGCGCCCGCGCGACATGGGGTTGGTGTAGAAAGTGAGCGTGGCCAAGGCGAAATCTCCCAACAAGCGGCAAGAGAGAACAAACAAAGAACACGATACGTGTCAACCTGTCTTGGCGTGCTGCGCCGCCCGGGTCAGCAGGTAGACCGCAAGTCCAGTCGCGACCCCTGGGACCGCGCCCAGAAGCAACGCGACCCAGCCGTGCCGGACGCCCTCCACGCGGGCGTCGCGCACCACCCAGACGGCGAGCACACACCAAGTCAGGATCGCGTCAGCGGAAAAGCCCGCCGCGAACGGGTTGACGAAGCCGGCGCGAAAGGCCGCCACGACGTCCCAATCGGTCGCGAGCGCCGGCAGCACAGTGATGGCGAAGAAGGCCGCAAAGCCGAGCCCGATGACGCCGAGAAGAATCCGGTAGAGCATGGGGCCCTTCCTCCTTTTTCTGGATGCGACGTGATGGCGAAAGTCACCCTCTACGGGATTAAGAACTGCGACACGATGAAAAAGGCGCGCGCCTGGCTGGATGCGCAGGGCGTGCACTACGCGTTTCACGACTACAAAACGGGCGGCGTCGAGGCGTCGAGGTTGAACGCCTGGGCCAAGGAGGTCGGCTGGGAGTCGCTGATCAATCGCGCCGGCACGACGTTCCGCGCGTTGCCGGACGCCGAAAAAGCAAACCTTGATGAGAAAAAAGCCTTGGCTTTGATGCTGAAGCAGCCGGCGATGATCAAGAGGCCGGTGCTGGAGGGCAAAGGCGCGCTGATCGTCGGCTTCAAGCCGGAAACCTACGCCAGGGCGTTCGGATAGCCCGCATCCGATCGCCCCCGCGGCGGCCACACAAGGCCAGCACGGAGTGCATGATGGACAGAGGGATTGTGGCGCTGGTCGTGGTTGCTGTGGCTTCGCTGGCGCTGTTGGCGCAGGCCTGGAATTCCTGGCTGGAGCATCGGCGCCGGGCCCAGGCGATGGACGTGATCAAGGCGGCGCTTGAAGCCGGCAAGGATCCCCCGCCTGCGCTCTACGAATTGTTGGCGGAGCCGCCAGCGGCGCAAAGGCCGCCTTGGACAGAAGCGGTGGTGTTCAGCGCGCTCGGGATCGGCTTCTGGATCGCCTATTTCGTCTCCGCGGCCGAGGAGCGGGCGCCTTTCCTGGTAATCGCCGCAAGCATGTCGGTGACGGCGATCGGCTGTCTGGCCTTGGCGGTGTTTCGCCCCGGTCAGTCGCGCCGGCGGCGCGACGATGAACTCCAATGAGGACGCGCGCCTCGTCGCCGCGGCGCGCCGGGGCGACGCCCCCGCGTTCGCCGCCCTGGTTGACGCCCATCAGCAGGCCGTACGCGGATTTTTGCGGCGATACGCCGGCCACTGGGCCGACGCTGACGACATCGCTCAAGAGACGTTCGTGACCGCCTGGGCCAAGTTGCACCGCTTCGAGGGCCGTTCGAGCCTTCGTTCTTGGCTCTGCGGCATCGGCTATCGCATTGCCCGCGATGCGCGGCGCGCTCACGCTCGCGCCGGCGTCCGCAACGCAGACTGGCTCGAGGCCAAGTCCGATGCCGCCGCGCCGCGACCGCCCGCCGAAGACTTGATCGCGCTGGCCGACGCGATGGCCGCCTTGCCGGATCCAGAACGAGCGGCGGTGGCGCTTTGCCTGGGCGAGGGCTTCTCTCATAGTGAAGCAGCGGCGATCCTGCAGCTGCCGCTCGGGACGGTTAAATCCCACGTGCTGCGTGGGCGCGCGCGCTTGCTGCAGGCGCTGGAGGACCAAAATGGACGCTGAGGCCCGCCTTAGCCGGGCGCTGGCGACCGCGAGCGCGCCGCCGCGAGACCCCCGTTTCACGTTGGCGGTCATGCGCCGGGCTGAGGTGGCGCGTTTCCGCGACCAGGCCGCGCGCCAGGCCCTGCGCACGGCAGGGTTGGCGATCGCCGCAGTGGGGCTGACGTGGCCCGCGGCGCATTGGGCGGCGGCGAACCTGGAGGCGGTCGAAAATGGGGCCTTGGTCGCCCTTGGTCTGCTTGCCGCGGTCGCGGGCGCTCGGGTCGTGGGCCGCCGCCTTGCCTACGCAGCCCGCTAGCTCTCTGTCGCGGCTGCATCTATTTCGCTTAGGCAGGGCATCCCTCAGACAGCGGGGCTTTAGACCCCGGGGCTATGGAGACACCAATGGATTGGCTCATTCCATTCATATTCTTCGGGTTTCTGGGCGCCATCATACTGGTGCCCATCTACCTGAGGGAGCGTACCAAACAATCGGCGCACCACCTCATTTCGCAGGCGCTCGAAAAAGGCCAGACGCTTGATCCCACCCTGATCCGGCAGTTGACCGACGCCCAGCGCCCGCAGCAACAGGACCGGGCGCGGCGGACCTTGGGCAGCGGCGTGGTGCTGCTGGCGCTGGCCGGAGGCTTTGCCGCCGCGGCGCTGCTGATGGACGGCTTCGACCCCTCCGGAGCGGCGGAAAGCGGTATGATGATACCTGCTGTCATCCTCGGCTCTCTGGGTACGGCATTCATTCTGTTGGCGGTAATCGACTACGCATCGAAGAAAAAGGACGAGTGAGTGGTGACGCGTGGCGGCGCGGGGGTTCATCAATCTGGCCCAGGCCACCGAAGCCGCGCTGATTTTAGCGGCTCAAGCCCGGGACCAGTCAGCCTTTGGGGAGCTGGTTAAGCGCCGCCAAGGATGGGCGCGCGCCCTGTTGCGAAGGATGTGCAGCAACCACGCCGAGGCTGACGATCTTGCTCAAGAAGCCTTCATGAAGGCGTGGGACAAATTAAGGGATTTGGAGACCCCGGCGGCGTTTCCAGGTTGGTTCAGGAGGATCGCAGTGACCACCTTTCTGATGGCGAAGCGGCGTCAGAAGGCCATTTTCGAGGAGATCGACGACGCCTCGCCGATCGCTTCGGAGCAGAGCACGCCCGAAGCCGCCGCCGGCGCCCGCATCGATCTTGAGAAGGCGCTTGCCAAATTATCCGATGCTGAGCGACTGTGCGTCACCTTGAACCACGGCGAGGGCCTCAGCCATTCGGAAATCGTGGACATTACCGGCCTTCCCCTCGGCACGGTGAAATCACATGTATCGAGGGGAACTGAAAAGCTTCGCCGCATGTTGGAGGCGGCCCCATGAGTGATTTTGACGCCCTGCTGAAGCGCTCCTTTGCGGAGATTGCCGAACCGGTCGACGATGGCTTCTCGTCAGCGGTTGTTCGCTCGGTTTCGGTGCGCGAACGCACTATCGAGGCGCGCAAGGCGATATTCGGGGTGGCCTGGGCCGCGGCTGGCGCTGCGGTGCTTTACGGCCTTTATAGCGCCGCAGGGGCCTTCGGGCAGGACGTGATGGCCGTCGCCGGGCTCGAAGTCGCCCGCGCGCACAGCGCCCTGTCGGATGCGCCCTCGGTCAGCGGCGCGACCGCCAGCCTGCTGCAATCGCTGAGCGTGGGAACCATGCAGGTGGTGCTGATGACCGCGGCTGCCCTGGCCGGCGGCGCAGTCGCCTACCGGGCCGCTCAGGACTAAAGCTTTTTGGCGCTTCCGGTGGATTGTGCGGGTGCGAACGGCTAAGTCCGAAGCCGGAGCCTCCATGTCCCGTCACACCGAAGTCCGCCGCATCACCGCCCCTGACATTCGCGCCCGCAAAGGCGGCGACCCGGTGGTGTGTCTTACCGCCTACACTGCGCCGATGGCGGAGATCCTCGATCCGCACTGCGACCTGCTGCTTGTTGGCGACAGCGTTGGCATGGTTGTGCACGGCCTGCCCAACACCGTGGGGGTCACGCTCGAGATGATGATCCTGCATGGGCAGGCGGTGATGCGCGGGGCGGAGCGGGCGATGGTCGTGGTCGACATGCCGTTCGGCTCCTACGAAGCCAGCCCCGAGGTCGCGTACGCTAACGCCGCGCGCATTCTGAAAGAAACCGGCGCGCAGGCGGTGAAGGTCGAATCGGGCCCCTCGGTAGCCGCGACCGTCAGGTTCATGGTCGAACGCGGCATTCCCGTGATGGGCCACGTGGGGCTAAGGCCCCAGGCGGTCAACGTCGATGGGAAGTTCCGCGCCAAGGGGCGCACCAAGGAAGAACGCGCCCAGGTGCTGGGTGAGGCCAAAGCGGCCGACGAAGCGGGCGCTTTCGCCATCGTAGTCGAGGGCGTCGACGAGACGCTGGCGCCGGAAATCACCGCCTCGGTCTCGGTTCCCACCATCGGCATTGGCGCCTCAGCTCAGTGCGACGGTCAGATCCTGGTTACCGACGACCTGCTCGGCCTGTTCGAGTGGACGCCGAAATTCGTCCGCCGCTACGCCGACTTGAAGGGCGTCATCGACCAGGCCGCGGCGGCGTATGCGGGCGATGTCCGCTCCCGCCGTTTTCCTGCCGCAGCCGAGACGTATGCGCTGGCTGCCAAGGCGCAGCGGCGGCGCGTTGCCGGGGGCGGCGAGCACGGCTAGCTTGCAGCGCATTTTGGCGAGGGGGCGGCCCGCCCTGGGCTGGCGCCGGTTGAGGCAGGAATAATATCTCGTGAGCAACGAAACCGACTCATTCGTCCAGGAAGTCGATCAAAACCTGCGCGAGGAACGGCTGATGTCGGCGCTGAGGCGGTACGGCCCCTGGGCCGGCGCGGCGCTGATCCTGGTGCTGGTCTCGGCTTTCGGCTGGGTGCAGTGGCGCGACTACCAGCGCAATCAGTCGCGCGAGCATGCACAGACCTACGCCGCCGCGCAGGCGCTTGCGGCATCCGGCAATCTCGACGCTGCGAAAGCGGAATTCGAGCGGCTGCGCGGGGTGGGCCCGCAGGTCTATCGGGTGATGGCGCGGATGGAGCACGCTGCGGTGCTAGAGGCGCAGGGCGACCTCGAAGCGGCGCTCGCCGAATTCGACGCTGCCGCGCAAGCCGCGCGCGATCCGGTGATGCGTGAAACCGCGCAATTGCGCGCCGCCTACATCGCAGCCGAGACGCAGGATCTCGAAGCCTTGCAGCTGCGGCTGCAGCCGCTGATCAGCTCCGACTCGCGTTTGTCGTTTCTGGCCAGGGAGCTGCTAGCGATCGAGGCGTGGGAAGCAGGCGACATGAATCTGGCGCGCGACACGCTGCAGAATCTGACATTGGCGTTCGACGCGCCGCAAAGCGTGCGCGAACGCGCGCAGGTGGCCCTTTCGGTCATCGGCGCTGCGCCTACGGAAGCAACCGCGGAAGCAGCGCAAGCGCCCGCCGAGGGAGAAAGCAAATGAGCCGTTTGGGTCGGATCGCGACTTTGGCCGCCGCAGCTGCGGCGCTCTCGGCGTGCTCGACGGTGAGCCGGGTGGGTGATGCAGTATGGCCCTTCAATGAGAGCGAAGGCTCTTCGCCAGTCGTTCCCGAGGACGGGCGGGTGTCAATCTTGGCGTTCGAGCAGGAGCTCACTCCCGACCCCGCGCTTGCTGCGCAGCGCATTGTTGTGCCGCCGCCCCAGATGATCTCCGAGTGGAGCCAGCCTGGCGGGACCGCCGACAACTCTCCTCCTGGATCGACGGGATCGGCGGTGCTCGAACGGGCGTGGCGGGCCAGTCTTGGTGAGGGCTCCAACAATCGTTCGCAGTTGGCGGCGCCTCCGGTCGTCGCGGGAGGACGTCTTTATTTTCTGGACGCCAGCCATCGCGTTCACGCGGTGTCAGCCAGCGACGGTTCGCGCGCTTGGGCGGAGTCGATGCGTCCCGAAGAGGGCCGCGACCGTGTCGCGCGCGGCGGCGGCGTCGCGGTCGCCGATGGGCGTGTCTACGTCACTACCGGCTTCGGCGAGGTGGTGGCGCTCGACGCCGCCGATGGACGCCAAGTGTGGCGCGTGCGTGCAGACGCCCCGTTCCAATCTGCGCCAACGGTGGCGGGCGGACGCATCTACGCCACCACCAACGACAGCGAACTGATCGCCATCGATGCGGTGAGCGGCGAAGTGGCCTGGACGCACCAGGCCATCGCCGAGCCGGCGCGCATTCTTTCCGCGCCGAGCGTCGCCGTGGACGGTGAGACTGTGGTGGCGCCGTTCGCTTCCGGGGAACTGGTGGCGCTGCTCGCGGGCAATGGCCGGCGGCTGTGGTCTGATGCTCTGTCGCGGACTGGGCGGCTGACATCGCTCTCGGCGATCAACGATATCGCGGGCCGCCCGGTGCTCGAGAACGGCGTGGTCTATGCCGCCAGCCATTCGGGCATCCTGGCCGCGATCGATCTGCGCACCGGCCAGCGCATTTGGGCGCGCGCCTTCGCGTCAACGCAGACGCCCTGGATCGCCGGCGACGTGCTCTACGCCGTCAGCACCGATGGGGAACTGGTGGCGTTTAACCGCGCGCGCGGCGCCGTGCACTGGGTGTCGCAGTTGCGTCGCTATGAAGACGAAGAAGACCGCCGCGGCCGCGTAACGTGGGTGGGCCCAATCATGGTTGGCGGCCGCCTCATTCTGGCGAGTTCGCTGGGCGATGTGGTGGCGGTGACGCCCGAAACCGGCCAGGTCGTCGCCGAGGCCGAGGTCGATGATCCCGTGTTCATCCCGCCGATCGCGGCCAACGACCAGATTTTTATCGTCACCGACGAGGGGCGTCTGGTTGTGTTGCGCTGACGCAGGTGTCAGGCATCCGATACCTGCCATCTGATACCTGACCCTGATGATCAAACTCGCCATTGTCGGGCGCCCCAATGTCGGCAAGTCCACGCTGTTCAACCGGCTGGCCGGCAGAAAACTGGCGATTGTCGACGACACGCCCGGCGTGACGCGCGACCGGCGCGAGGCGCGCGGGCGCCTGGGCGACCTCGATTTCATGCTGATCGATACGGCTGGCTTCGAGGACGCCACCGACGCTTCCCTGGAAGCGCGCATGCGCGCGCAAACCGAGTTGGCGATCCGCGACGCAGACGCGATCCTGTTCATGATCGACGCGCGGGTCGGCGTGACGCCCCTCGACGAGAGCTTCGCGGCGCTGTTGCGGCGCGCTGACAAGCCGGTGGTGCTCGCAGCCAACAAAGCCGAAGGCCGGGCCGGTGAAACCGGCGTCAACGAGGCCTTCGCCCTGGGGCTCGGCGAGCCGATCCCGTTGTCGGCGGAGCACGGCGAGGGCATGAGCGATCTCTATGCGGCGCTGCTCAAGGCCTCTCCCGCCCAACACGACGCAGAAGGGGAGGCGCCTGCAAGGCCGATCCATCTCGCCATCATCGGGCGTCCGAACGCGGGCAAGTCGACGCTGGTGAATGCGCTCATCAATGAAGACCGCATGCTGGTGGGACCGGAGGCGGGCATCACCCGCGACTCCATCGCCATCGACTGGACCTGGAACGCCAAGCGCTATCGGCTGATCGACACTGCGGGCATGCGCAAGAAAGCCAAAGTGCAGGCCAAGCTCGAAAAGCTGTCGGTGGCGGACACCTTGCGTGCCATCCGCTTCGCTGATGTCTGCGTGCTGGTGATGGACGCGCGCGACGCCTTCGAGAAGCAGGATCTCACGATCGGCGATCTCGTCATCCGCGAGGGCCGCGCGCTCGTG
Source organism: uncultured Terricaulis sp. (assembly GCA_964575885.1). Taxonomy (GTDB): domain Bacteria; phylum Pseudomonadota; class Alphaproteobacteria; order Caulobacterales; family Aquidulcibacteraceae; genus Vitreimonas. The sequence goes on along the minus strand of CAZNTI010000001.1, from coordinate 3,494 downwards.
TTCGCGCTCGCCAAGTGGGACCAGGTCGAGGATCCGCGTGCGCACTTTGAAGAACTGAAACTGGTGGCCAAGGAAAGCCTGCCGCAGGCGCGCGGCGCACCTTTGGTGACGGTGGCCGCTCTCGCCGGCGTCGGTCTTGAGCGGTTGATGAGAGCGGTTGAGCAGGCGCACGGCGACTGGACCGCGCGCGTCAAAACCAAGGACTTGAACGAATGGCTGCACGCCGCCATCGCCCGCCATCCGCCTCCGGCGGTCGGCGGCAAGCGCATCAAGCCGCGCTACATCACCCAGATAAAAGCCCGCCCGCCGACCTTCGTGCTGATCTGCTCGCGCGCCGAGGAGATGCCTGAAAGTTACAAGCGCTATCTTGTGAACGGCATCCGCGAGGCCTTCGAGATGCACGCCGCGCCGGTGCGGTTGATCGTGAAGGCGGGGAAGAATCCGTTCGACGAGAAGGAGTAACAGTGCGGACCGCCGCCGCCCTGACATGCCCGCGGCCCCGACGCCGGCAATCTATCGGCGGATGTCGGGTTCTTCCAGAAAACACCCAAGCCGCGGCTACGTCGGCGAAGGCTGGCGGCGCAGTTGCCGGGGACATTGGGGCCCCATCAGCGCACATACATCGTCTTGTACGCGCAGCATCACGGCGGGGCCGACGCTGGCCAAGTTGATGCGAATGGCGCCGCCGAGTTCGACCATCCAGGGCTCGACACGGGCTTCGAACACGCGCCCGACGGGGGTGCGGGCGAATTCCTCGAATGCCTGCAGTTCTTGCGGACTTGGCAGGGCCGGGCCTGGATCGTCTTCGTTCTTGCTGGCGGCGTTGACGCCTGCGGTCAGCGCGCGGAACAGGCTGTCGCGGACCACGTCCTGGCGCAGGAAGGGTGCGATCTCTGCGATCTCGGCGTCGCTGAAGGTGTTGAGCGTAATGGTCGCGCCGCCGTCGATGAGCTGCGGCATGGCGCGGTTGATTTCTTCGCGGATGACATCGTCGAGCTCGTCGAAGTACTGATCCAGCGCGGCTTGACGCTCGGGTGAGAGCCGTCGATAGCCCGGCGACTGCACCCACTGCGCGCGCACCTCGGGCAATTGCTGCCCCAGCGCGACATCGATCGCGTAGTCGAAAACGCCGGACTCGACGAAGATAAGGCGTGCGATGCTGCGGGCGTCTTCAACCGCCGCTGGCGCACGCTCGGTTGCGGGCGGCGTCGCGGGTTGCTGCGCCATGACGGGGCCGGCCGCAAAAGCCGCAACGCAGAGGAAGAAGAAAAGCAGCCTGCGCATAGGACCTCCGTGGCATGAGTGTGGCAGGGCCATCGCATGGCGCAAGCGCGATTTGGCGACGCTTTGGCGTCAAAGCGCTTGCGCCGCCGCCCAGCCGCTCGACCAGGCCCACTGGAAGTTATAGCCGCCCAGCCAGCCGGTGACGTCGACGGCTTCGCCGATAAAAAAGAGGCCAGGAACCGCGCGGCAGCCCATGCTTTGTTGTGACAGCGCGTCGGTGTCGACGCCGCCGACGGTCACTTCGGCCTTGGCGTAGCCTTCGGTTCCCGCCGGTGCGAGACGCCAGCTTTTCAACGCCCGCATGACCTCCTGGAGGGTTGTGTCCTTCAAGTCGATGAGCGGCTTTTCCTCGCCCTCGACCCGCACCAGCGCGTTCGCCAGCCGTCCTGGAAGCATCTCCGCCAAAGTCGTTTTCAACTGCGCCTTCGGGCGTTCGCGCTTGCGCGCCGCCAGCGCGCTTTCATCGGCGCCGGGCAGCCAGTCGATCGCGATCGCCTCGCCGTCGCGCCAGTACGAAGAGACTTGCAGAATCGCCGGTCCGGAGAGCCCGCGATGTGTGAAGAGCGCAGCTTCGCGAAAGGCTGCCTCGCCGCAGCGCGCGACGACATCGGCGGAGACCCCGGCGAGCGGGCGCATCCAGGCGAGCTCGGCCTCGGCGAAGGTGAGCGGCGCAAGGCCCGGGCGCGGCGCGATGAGAGGCACGCCGAATTGCTTGGCCAGATCGAACGCGAAGCCGCTAGCGCCGAGCTTGGGGATCGAGAGTCCGCCGCTAGCGACCACGAGTGACGCGCTTTCGAACCTGCCGTGGCTGGTCTCCAGCACGAAGCGATCGCCGCGGCGCACGTCGCTGATCGTGCATGAGGTGCGAATTTCAACGCCGCCCGCCGCGCACTCGTCAAGCAGCATGCGCACGATCTTCGCCGATGAACGTGCGCCGTCGCAGAACAATTGGCCCAAGGTTTTTTCGTAGTGCGCGATGCCGTATTTGTTCACCAGCGCGACAAAGTCCGCTGGCGGATGGCGCGTCAGCGCCGAGCGCGCGAAGTGCGGATTGGCGCTGAGGTAGCGCGCGGGGTCGGCGGCGTCACGGTTGGTGAAGTTGCAGCGTCCGCCGCCGGAGATCAGAATCTTCGCGCCCGCCTCGGCGTTGTGTTCAAGCGCCAGCACGCGGCGACCGCGCCTGCCCGCATGCAACGCGCAATAGAGGCCCGCCGCGCCAGCGCCGATGATGATCGCGTCGAAGGCGCTCACCGGTTAGCGCCGCGCGAACTGCACCCAGGCGCCGTTCTCTTGATAGGTGGGCTCAAGCATTGCGGCGATCTCCGGCGCGACCTCTTCAGGCGCGGGCAGTGTCGTTGGATCCTCGCCGGGAAACGCTTTGTGGCGCATGGCGGTGCGCGTGGGGCCGGGATTGAAGAGGTTGGCCTTGATCGGCGTCACCTCGCATTCGCGCGCGTAGCACATGACGAGCGCGTCGAGGGCGGCTTTCGACGCCGCATAAGGCCCCCAATAGGCTTTGGGATCGCGCGCTGCGCCAGAGGTGAGGAACACCGCGCGGCCGGCGTCGGCGGCGCGCAGCAGCGGATGCATGGCGCGGATGAGACGCTGATTGGCGATGAAGTTGACGCCTATGGTTTCTTCGATAACCGCGGGCGTCGCCTGGTGCGCGGGGGTGAGGGCGCCGAGCGCGCCGGCGCAGGCGGCCAGCCCGTCCAGTCTCCCGAAGCGCTCGTAAAGCGCCGCGCCCAGCCGATCGAGGCCGGCATAGTCGCGCAGATCGTGGGGTACCAGCGAGGCCTCGCCGCCCCCGGCCTTGATCTCGTCATCGAGATCCTCGAGCGCTTTTTGTGCGCGCCCCAACGCCACCACGCGCCAGCCGCGACGCGCCAGCTCCAGCGCAACCGCGCGGCCGATCCCGCGCGTGGCGCCCGTCACCAAGGCGATGCGTGCGGTCATTCCGCCGCCTGATCGACCAGCAGCGAGAGTTGATAATCCTTCGCCGCGCGCTGTGCTGCGTGATCAACCAAGGCGGTGGGATAATCTCCCGTGAAGGCGTGATCGGTGAATTGCGGCTCGTCGGGGTTGCGCCGCTCCTCGCCCATCGCCCAATAGAGGCCCTCAACGGAGAGAAAGCCCAGCGTATCGACGCACAATTGCTTGCGCATTTCCTCCTCGGTCATCTGCGCAGCCATCAATTGATCGAGGCTCGG